>JAQGNK010000576.1 GCA_028291905.1 Polaromonas sp. | reverse complement strand
TCGGCGCCCAGAACGTCGGCGTGGAGAACCCGGTCTGGATGAGCGGCGGCGTGCAGGTGCTGGGCAACCTGTCGCTGCCGTTCAACCGGCTGGTCATCATCGGCTTTGCGATTGCGGTGCTGCTGGGCGTGGGCTGGCTGATCGGCAGGACGCGGCTGGGCCTGTTCGTGCGCGGCGTGACGCAAAACCGCCCGATTGCCTCATGCATGGGCGTGAACACCGCCCGCATCGACACCTACGCCTTCGCGCTCGGCTCGGGCATTGCCGGGCTGGCCGGCTGCGCCCTGAGCCAGGTCGGCAATGTTGGGCCCGACCTGGGCCAGGGCTACATCGTCGATGCCTTCATGGTGGTGGTGCTCGGCGGCGTGGGCCAGCTTGCCGGCACCGTGTATGCCGCAATGGGCCTGGGCATCCTGAACAAGTTCCTTGAGGGCTGGACCGGCGCCGTGCTGGCCAAGATCGCCGTGCTGGTGTTCATCATCATCTTCATCCAGAAGCGGCCGCAAGGCATCTTCGCGATGAAGGGCCGCTCTGCGGAGGCATAAAAATGAGCACACCTTTTTCCACCATCAATGAATCGCTGCAGGCCGAGGCAGGCACGCAGCCTTCTTCTGCCGTAGTTGACCGCCTTTCTGTGCTTGGCCCCTCTCCCCAGCCCTCTCCCCAAAGGGGCGAGGGAGCAAGCGGCGTGCAGTCGGTGGTTTTGCCCACCAAAGGCCCGCTGCTGACCCGCACCGGCTGGAGCGCCTTCATGATGGCGCTGATCGCCGTCTGCGCCGTGGCCCCGGTGCTCAACCTCTGGGTGCCCGAGGGCCATACGCTGCACATGAGCACCTACGCGGTCGCGCTGCTGGGCAAGATCATGTGCTACGCGATTGCCGCGCTGGCGATGGACCTGATCTGGGGCTACACCGGCATCCTGTCGCTCGGCCACGGCGTGTTCTTCGCGCTCGGCGGCTACATCATGGGCATGTACCTGATGCGCCAGATTGGCGCCGACGGCAACTACAAGAGCAACCTGCCCGACTTCATGGTCTTCCTCGACTGGAAGACGCTGCCCTGGCACTGGACCTTCAGCGACAGCTTCCTGGCCACGCTGATTTTGATCGTGGCGGTGCCGGGCCTGGTGGCCTTCGTGTTCGGCTACTTCGCCTTTCGCTCGCGCATCAAGGGCGTGTATTTTTCGATCATCACCCAGGCGATGACCTTTGCTGCGATGCTGCTGTTTTACCGCAATGAAACCGGCTTCGGCGGCAACAACGGCTTCACCGACTTCAAGCGCATCCTGAACATCCCGATAGCCACGCCGTCGATGCGGATGACGCTTTTCGTCATGACCGGGCTGACATTGCTCGGCTTCTTCTTGGTCGCCAAGTGGCTGGTCGGCAGCAAGTTCGGCCGGGTGCTGCAGGCGATTCGCGACGCCGAGACGCGGGTGATGTTCTCGGGCTACAGCCCGCTGGGCTACAAGCTGACGATCTGGGTGATCTCGGCCATCATGTGCGGCGTGGCCGGCGCGCTGTACGTGCCGCAAGTCGGCATCATCAACCCCGGCGAGATGAGCCCGGCCAGCTCGATTGAAATCGCCATCTGGGCGGCGGTCGGCGGCCGCGCCAGCCTGATCGGGCCGATTGTGGGCGCCTTCATCGTCAACGGCGCCAAAAGCTGGCTGACGGTGGCCTACCCCGAGTTCTGGCTGTATTTCCTCGGGGCGCTGTTCATCGGCGTGACGCTGTTCCTGCCCAACGGCGTGGTCGGCCTGGTGAAGAAACTGCGCAAGGGAGGCGAGCAATGACCCCAGATCTGCTGGAAGAGGGCGCGCGCCGGGTTCAAAAGCACAGAGCCGCGCCGACTGGCCTGAACAACACCGAGTCCGGCGGGCGCAGCGCCAGCGACGGCCGCCTGACCACCGCCGGCGAGGTCGATGTGGCCCATGGCCGCATCCTGTATCTAGAGGATGTGAGCGTCAGCTTCGACGGCTTCAAGGCCATCAACAAGCTGAGCCTGGACATCGCGCCGGGTGAGCTGCGCTGCATCATCGGCCCGAACGGCGCCGGCAAGACCACGATGATGGACATCATCACCGGCAAGACCCGGCCCAACGAGGGGCGTGTCTTTTTCGGCAGCACGATTGACCTGCTGCGCCACAAGGAATCGGAAATCGCCCAGCTGGGCATCGGCCGCAAGTTCCAAAAGCCCACGGTCTTCGAGCAGCTCACCGTGTTTGAAAACCTGGAGCTGGCGCTCAAGACGCACAAGGGCGTGAAGGCGTCGATGTTCTTCAGGCTCGATTCGGTGCAGAGCGACCGGCTGGCCGAGATGCTGGTGACGATCCAGCTGGCGGGCAGCGTGAACCGGCTGGCCGGCAATTTGAGCCACGGGCAGAAGCAGTGGCTGGAAATCGGCATGCTGCTGATGCAGGACCCGAAGCTGCTGCTGCTTGACGAACCTGTAGCCGGCATGACCGATGAGGAGACCGCCCGCACGGCGGAGCTGTTCTTGACGCTCAAGGGCAAGCATTCGCTGATGGTGGTCGAGCACGACATGAGCTTCATCCGCACGATTTCGGAGATCGTTACCGTGCTGTGCGACGGCTCGGTGCTGGCGCAGGGCACGCTGGACCAGGTGCAGGCGGATGAGCGGGTGATTGAGGTTTATCTTGGGCGGTGAGGTGGGCTTTCTTGGCTTTTCTTGCTTGTTCGCGGCTGGGCTTTCGCTGCTGCGGCCAGCTGGCCGGGGGCTGCCCGGCGGCAACTCGCTTTCTTTTGGCTATCGCCCAAAAGAAAGTAAGCAAAGAAAAGTGAGTCGCCGCCGGGCGACTCCCGGCCTCAGCCCTCAGCCAAGGCAAACCAAACCTGAAATCCACGCAAGAGGTGGCATTCAGCAAAAGACCCAGGAGCCCAACCCATGCTAAACGTCAAGAACATCAACCAATACTACGGCGGCGGCTCGCACATCCTGCGCAATGTCAGCCTTCAAGCCAGCCTGGGCAAAGTCACCGTCCTGCTCGGCCGCAACGGCGTCGGCAAGACCACGCTGCTGAAATCCTTGATGGGCCTGGTTCCCATCAAGACTGGCACCATCGAGTTCGACGGTAAGCAGATCCAGGGCAAGACGCCCTACGAGCGCGCTAGAGCCGGCATGGGCTTCGTCCCGCAGGGCCGCGAAATCTTTGCCCGCCTCACGGTCGAGGAAAACCTGCGCATGGGCCTGGCCTACAAAAGTGCCGGCACGCCGATTCCGGCGGAGCTGTTCGAGCTGTTCCCGGTGCTCAAGGCCATGCTGCACAGAAGGGGCGGCGACCTGTCGGGCGGCCAGCAGCAGCAGCTCGCCATTGCCCGCGCCCTGGCCGCCAAGCCCAAGCTGTTGATTCTGGACGAGCCGACCGAAGGCATCCAGCCGAGCATTATCAAGGACATCGGCCGCGTCATCCGCATGCTCGCCGACCGGGGCGACATGGCAATCCTGCTGGTCGAGCAGTATTACGACTTCGCCGAGGAACTGGCCGACGACTACCTGGTCATGGAGCGCGGCGAGTTCATCGCCCGTGGCCTGGGCCAGGACATGAAGGCCAACGGCGTGCGGCAGCTTGTGGCGATTTAGAGCAATGGTTTTCGGCAGCAGATCGGTTTCGGGAAAAAAATAAGCCTCTAGCGATACACAGCCTGCGCAAGCAGCTATGAATTCAGTAGCAAAAAGCCCACTTGCGGGATTTTTCATGGCGCTTGGGCCATAGCGTGATCAATCCGACAGGTCCGTCGCCTTGCCTTGGGCAGGCCAAAACACGCGTCCATGGCTTCGCGTCTGATCTCGGGTTGACTTGGGCATGCAATGACAGGCCGCCTGCAGGCAGGAAGGATGCCTGCGCCAAATGGGCAATCCCTCACAAAATTTTCCAGCTGGGGCATACTGGAACGCTTCGCTGATCCACAGCGCCGGACCGTTCAACCCAGTGAAAATTTACTCCCCCTCTTTTTCACGCCAGGGCCGCCAAAAAAATGATTCTGGCAGCAGTCTGCGGGCCAACGTGCTTTTGACCGCAGGCGTGCTCATCATCGGCTTGGGTCTCACGGCAGGCAGCGTGGTCTGGCTGCGCGACGATCTGCATGCCAAGGCCGAAGGCCAGTTCAAGCGGCAGGCCGAGGCCATCGACGAGAGCATCAGGGAGCGTTTGAAGCTGCCTTTTCTTCTGCTCAAGGGCGCGGCAGGGGTCTATGCCGCCAGCCAGCAAGTTGAACGGCACGAGTTTCGCGCCTATATGGAGTCGAGCCAGATCGCGCTGGAGTACCCCAGCCTTCGCGGCGTTGGAATGGTCGAGCGAGTCAGCCGGGAAGACCTGGATGAATTTGTCGCCCAGCAGCGCGAGCAGGGAAGCCCTGGTTTTGCAGTGAAAACCAAAGGTAGCCTGCCGGAGCTGTTCATCATCCGGTTCATCGAGCCGCTGATGAGCTACATGCCCGCGCTCGGGTTTGACCTGGGCGCTGAACCGGTCAGGCGCGAAGCCGTGGAGCGCGCCATTGACAGCGGGCAGTCCACCCTGAGCGGACGAATCTATCTGGTTGAAGAAAGCGGCAAGAGGCCGGGTTTTTTGTTCACTTTTCCGGTGTACCGCAACGGCGCCAATCCGGTTACCACAGCTCAGCGGCGCGAGGCGCTGACCGGGGTGCTGGTCACGCCGGCGGTGGCCGACGAGATCATGGCTGCCACTGTCGTCGCTGCGCAGGGACAGGCCGCTTTTGCCTTGTACGACGGCGGGCTGGCACAAGCCGGTGCGGGCGCTGCCGCCGGGTCGGACCTGGCGGCTTCTGCCCAGCTGCTGTTTGACTCTTCCAACGCTTCGGACGGTGAGGCGCTTGAGGCCAGCCGCGCAACCCGCGCTGCCCCCATGTTCGAGCTGAACCAGCCCATTTCCATGGGCGGGCGGGCGCTCATGCTGCGCATCTTCAGCACAAAGAAGTTTGAAGCGTCGGCCAGCAACCTGGCACCCCTGTGGCTGGGCTTGAGCGGCGGGGTGCTGAGCGGCGCGCTGGCCTGGGTGGTCTGGCTGCTGGCCAGCGGGCGCGCCAATGCAATGCGGCTGGCCGAGCGCATGACGCTCGACCTGGCGAGCGAGCGCCAGCGCCTGGCAGACATTGTCGAGGGCACCAATGCAGGCAGCTGGGTCTGGCAGGTGCAGACCGGCGAGCTGAGCCTGGACGAGCGCTGGGCCGCCTTGCTCGGCTACGACCTGCAGGGCCTGGCGCCGGCCAGCATGGAAAGCCTTGGCCAGCGCATGCATCCTGACGATACGGCCGTCACCACGGCCGCCCTGAAAGCGCATCTTCGGGGCCAAAGCGAGCATTTCGAATGCGAAGTCCGCATGCGCCATCGGGACGGCCGCTGGGTCTGCCTGCTGGGCCGGGGCAAGGTGTCGGTCTGGTCGGCCGACGGCAAGCCGCAGCTGATGTCGGGCATCCACATGGATATTTCGGAGAAGCAGGCGGCCCAGATGGCGCTGCGCATCAGCGAGGAAAACTTTCGCCACCTGTTTGACAGCAGCCTGCACGGCATCCTGCAGGCCATGCCCGACGGCGCCATCCAGTATGCCAACCCGGCGGCATGCCGGCTCTTCGGCCTGACCCAGGACGAGATACGGCAGCGCGGACGCGCCGGGCTGGTCGATCCCGATGACACGCGCGGCCACATCTTCCTGGCGCAGGCCCGGATGTCCGGCGAATCCAGGGGCGAGGTCACGATGCGGCGAGGCGACGGTTCGCATTTTGAATGCGAGTTGTCGCTGACAAGCTACCTGAACCAGCGCGGCGAGGCCTGCAGCAATATTTTCCTGCGCGATGTCACCAAGCGAAAACTGGCCGAGGCTGAAATCAGCGCGCTCAACAAAAGCCTGGAGGACAAGGTCAGGCAAAGGACGTCGCAGCTTGAAGCGGCCAACAAGGAGCTTGAAGCGTTCTCGTATTCGGTGGCGCACGATCTGCGCTCGCCGCTGAGCTCCATCGACGGCTTCAGCCACCTGCTTGAAAAAAGCGTTGCCGCCCAGAAGCCCGAGCGCGCCAGCCACTACAAGCGCCGCATTCGTGCCGGCGTCAGGCAGATGGGCGAGCTCACCGATGGCCTGCTCCGGCTGGCCCATATTTCCCGCACCAGCCTGAAGGCCGAGAGCGTCAACCTGACCAGCATCGCCGAGCGGGTACTGGAGGCCTGCCAGGAGCGTGAGCCGGGGCGCAGCGTGAAGTGGCATGTGGCGCAGGGCCTGCTGGCCGTGGGCGATACCGAACTGCTGCGCCAGGTGATGGAAAACCTGATCGGCAACGCCTGGAAGTTCACCGCGAAAGCCGCTATGCCCGAAATCCGGGTCGGGCAACTGCAGGTTAGCGGCGACGAGCAGCCGACTTACTTCGTGCGCGACAACGGCGCCGGCTTTGACATGTCCTATGTGGGCAAGCTGTTCGGCACTTTCCAGCGCCTGCATTCGCCGGAGGAGTTTTCAGGATCGGGGATCGGGCTGGCAACATCGCAGCGCATTATTTTGCGCCACGGGGGCCGCATCTGGGCCGAAGGCGCGGTGGGGCAGGGCGCTACATTTTTCTTTGCATTGCCTGCCTGCGCCGAGAGGCAGGCAGTGCTTGAGGCTGAGCAGTAAGCCCCAGCGCTGGCTTACTTTGCCGTTGCGGGAATAGTGGTTTCGGTCTGGCGAAGAACGCCGCCGCTGCCCACGCTGCCTTCGAGCGTCGCCTGGCTTTCAACCCGCGCGCGGCAGGCGGCCTGGTCTTCGCCTGGCTTGAAGGCGTCGCAGCGTTTCATGGCGTTGGCCGTGAGTTCCGAGCTGGCGCCGAGCTTGCCGGCGCGCTTTTCAGCATTGGCATTGCGGACCTCGGTGGCGCAGGCAGCCCGGTCTTGCTGGGTGCTGCCGCTGTTGCAGGTGGCCATCTCGCTTTTTGCATTGCCCGAGCTGTCCAGCCCGCTGCTGTCCAGCGGCGCCACCTGGGCCGTTGCGGCGGTGAAGGCCAGCAGCGCGGTCAGCCCGAAACCTGCCACGCCCTTGCCCATGCGGTTGAGCTGCACCGACTTGATGAAACGCGAGGGGGTGAATGTGAACATGGCCGGACTCCTGAAAATGTATGACGCCAGTGTCGCGCTTGATAACTGCCGTGCTTGAGAGGAAATGCCAAGCGCAAGCTCAGTGCAATGACGTTTTGAGCTGTAGGACGGCGCTTTCAAGCAGGAATGCGCCCTGGCAACCTCGCCCGCCTTATTCCATTTTCATTTCAATACGAGATTAGGCGCGAAGCCGAAGACAGTGCTGTAGCACGGCGAGGCGAAGTAACGACATTTCGGATTGAAATGAAATTGGAATTACATCGACCAGATGCGCGGTGCGCTGGCGGGCAGCTGCCAGCAATGGCCGCGCCAGGCCTGCCACACCTGCCGCAGCAGCGCCATGGCCGGCTCCACCAGCGGCGCCAGCACCCTGACCACCACGACCTGTCCATCGGGGCTGGTGGCGCCGGCGGTAGCGGACAAGGGATGCGCCTCGATCACCTGCCGCGCCACGTCCAGCGCCGCCTGCCGCCGGTGGCGTTCGAGCTTGCTGCCGGCGACGAAGAAAATCGACGCCATGCAGCGGTGCCCGGCCAGGCCGAGCGGGCTGTTCATCAAGAGGGTGTCGCCGGCTGCCAGCCGGGCGCGTTCCAGCCAGACGCCGGGCACTTCGATGTGCTGGCAAAAACTGCCGCGCTCGAACGGCAGGCTGGCCGCCGGCAGGCCGAGCGCGGTGATGTCCCAGCCGATCAGCTCGGCGCCGGGCGCCAGCCGCATCGTCAGCCGGTTTTCGGCCAGGCAGCCGCTGTAGCACAGGGCTTCGAGCGGCAGCCATTCCATGCGGGCGCCGGCCGCCAGGGTCAGTTCGGTGCGCTGCAGCGCCGGCTCGCCGGTCGAGCGGTAGAAGCGGGTGGCGCCGGGCGTGGTGACCAGGCCGTGGGCGCCGGCAGCTGCGCTGAAGCGCAGGTCCAGCGTGTCGCCGCCGACCAGCCCGCCGGGCGGATGGACGATGACGTTGTGGCAGATCGCATCGCCTTCCGGGTACAGGCTTTGCAGGATGCGCAGCGGGCCGCTGTGGCGAAAGTGGGCGACCGTCCGGTCGGCTTGTCGGGTGTAGTCGAGGGCTAGCGTCGCGTTCCAGGTCATCGCTGCAGTTTAACGCGGGCAGCGCCGGCAATCGGCTGGAATTGCTACTGAATTCATAGCTGGCTGCGCAGGCACTGCATGCGCTATAACCACTTTTTGCTGAAATTTAAGCTTATGCTGCAGTTTGGCTGAGCTGCTATCGGATCAATAGCTGCCAGCGCAGAATCTGCTTGCGCCAGCGCCACTTTTTCTTTAAATCATGGCGACTCGAACCGAACTGCGTTCGGCTGAAAAACCGCATCTGCCGATAGGCCAGGATTTTTTGGCGGATTGCAGGCATGAAACAGGCTGCCAGCGCAGGCAGTGCCTGCGCTGGCAGCTATGGATTCAGTAGCGGCCGCGCTTGCCGCTGCTTCAAGGCTGCCATGTCCCGCTTAGGCTGCCGCCGGCTTGTCCCTGGCCTGGCGCATGCGCAGCGCCAGGTGGTCCAGCGCTTCCTGCACCTGATCGACCAGGATCAGGCACAGGTCGCCGGGCTGCAGCCGCGCCAGCGCCGTGTCAATCGCCACGAATTCGCCGCGTATCTCGTCAATCCGTTCGGTGCGGCTGGCGCCCTTGAGGCCACCGCGCAGCAGCGCCATCACCTCGCCGTCGGCGCGTCCGCGCTGGGCCGCGTCCTGGTACAGGAGCACCTCGTCGAAGGCCGCGCCGAGGATGACGGTCTGGT
>JAQGNK010000564.1 GCA_028291905.1 Polaromonas sp. | reverse complement strand
CGGTGGCAGCAGCACCGACTGACAGCGCAGCGGCGACCGCACCCACGCCCGCTTCCTCGGCCAGCGTGCCATCTGTCAAGGTTTCGTTCGAGGTCAATGGCAAGCCCGAGACCCTCGCGCTCGACACGCGCGTCACCTTGCTGGACTCCCTGCGGGAGCACCTGCACCTCACTGGCACCAAGAAAGGCTGCGACCACGGCCAGTGCGGCGCCTGTACCGTCCTCGTGGACGGGCGGCGCATCAACTCGTGCCTGACGCTGGCCGTCATGCATGAAGGCGCAAAAATCACGACCATCGAAGGGCTCGGCGCGCCCCAGCGCCTGCACCCGATGCAGGCCGCCTTTGTCAAGCACGACGGCTACCAGTGCGGTTACTGCACGCCGGGCCAGATCTGCTCGGCCGTCGGCGTGCTCGATGAAATCCGGCGCGGCGTTCCCAGCCATGTCAGCGCCGACCTCACGGCGCGTCCGCTGCTGTCAGCGGACGAGTTGCGCGAGCGCATGAGCGGCAACATCTGCCGCTGCGGCGCTTATTCCAACATCGTGGATGCGATCACGGAAGTCTCGGGAGCACCAGCATGAAACCCTTCACCTACGAGCGTGCCCGCACCCCCGCCGAAGCAGCAGCGGCCATCGCCGCCCATCCGGGGGGCCGGTTCATCGCCGGCGGCACCAACCTGCTGGACTTGATGAAGCTGCAGATAGAAACACCCGGCCACCTGGTTGACGTGAACGCGCTCGCGCTGGACAAGATCGAAGCCACGCCGGAGGGCGGCCTGCGCATAGGCGCGCTGGTGCGCAACACGGATCTGGCCGCCGATGACAGGGTGCGGCGCGACTACGCTGTGCTGTCCCGCGCGCTGCTGTCCGGCGCCTCGGGCCAGCTGCGCAACAAGGCGACCACGGCGGGCAACTTGCTGCAGCGCACGCGCTGCCCTTATTTCTACGACACCAACCAGCCCTGCAACAAGCGCCAGCCGGGCACCGGCTGCAGCGCCATCGGCGGCGTGACGCGCCAGCTGGCCATTGTTGGCACCAGCCCTGCGTGCATCGCGACCCATCCCAGCGACATGGCTGTGGGCATGCGGGTGCTCGATGCCTCTGTTGAAACCGTGCGTGCCGACGGCCGAACACGCGTGATCCCGATTGCCGATTTCCACCGGCTGCCCGGCAACACGCCGCACATCGAAACCGCGCTCGACGTTGGAGAACTGATCACCGCCGTAACGCTGCCCAGGCCAGTGGGCGGCACGCACATCTACCGCAAGGTGCGCGACCGTGCCTCTTACGCGTTTGCGCTGGTGTCCGTGGCCGCCATCGTGCAGAAGGACGGTTCGGGCCGGGTCGCCGTCGGCGGCGTGGCGCACAAGCCGTGGCGCGTCGAGGCGGCTGAAGCCAGGCTGCCGCAAGGCGCCAAATCCTTCACGGGCCAACTGTTGTCGGGCGCGCAGACGACGCCCGAAAACGCCTATAAATTGCCGCTGGTCGAACGCACGCTGGCCGCGGTCCTGATGCAAGCGAGGACTTGAGCCATGAAGTTCGATACACCTGCCACCACCAACCCGATTGACCAGCTGAAGGTCATCGGCAAGCCCATGGACCGCATTGACGGGCCCATGAAGACCTCGGGCCTGGCACCCTACGCCTACGAGCGCCATGACGTGGCCCCGGGCGCCGCCTACGGCCAGGTCGTGGGCGCCGGCATTGCCAAGGGGCGCATCGCCTCGATGGACCTGAGCGCCGCCCGCGCCGCGCCTGGCGTCATCACCATCGTCACCGCGCGCACGGCCGGCAAGCTGGGCAAGGGCAAACTGAACACCGCCAGGCTGCTGGGCGGACCCGACATCGAGCACTACCACCAGGCGGTCGCGCTGGTGGTGGCCAAGACGTTCGAGCAGGCGCGCGCCGCGGCGATGCTGGTGAAAGTCACCTACACCCGCACGCCGGGCAAGTTCAGCCTGGCCGAACACAGGGATTCCGCGCCGCTTGCCAAGGCGAGCGACCCCGACAGCCCTTCCGCGACGAAGGTAGGCGATTTTTCGGGCGCGTTCGAAGCGGCGCCGGTCCAGTTCGACGGCACCTACACCACGCCCGACCATTCGCACGCGATGATGGAGCCGCACGCGTCCACGGCGGCGTGGCAAGGCGACAAGCTCACCGTGTGGACTTCCAACCAGATGATCGACTGGGGCGTGACGGACCTGGCAACGACACTCGGGATCAAGAAGGCCGACGTCCGCCTGGTGTCGCCCTTCATCGGCGGCGGGTTTGGCGGCAAGCTCTTCCTTCGTGCCGATGCGCTGCTCGCCGCGCTGGGGGCGAAAGCTGCGGGGCAGCCGGTCAAGGTGGCGCTGGCCAGGCCCCTGATTCCCAACAACACCACGCACCGCCCCGCCACCATCCAGCGCATCCGCATGGGGGCGGGCCCGGATGGCAAGCTCACCGCCATCGCGCATGAAAGCTGGTCGGGCGACCTGCCGGACGGCGGACCGGAAACCGCCGTGAACCAGACACGCCTGCTCTATGCAGGCGCCCACCGCATGACCGCAACCCACCTTGCCGTGCTGGACCTGCCGGAAGGCAATGCCATGCGGGCGCCCGGCGAGGCGCCGGGAATGATGGCGCTTGAGGTGGCCATGGACGAGATGGCGCAGCGGCTGGGCATGGACCCGATTGCATTCCGCGTCATCAACGACACGCAGGTCGACCCTGAAAAACCCGAGCGCCCGTTCTCCCAGCGCCAGCTGATCCGGTGCCTGAGCCTGGGTGCCGAACGTTTCTGCTGGGCTCGCCGCAACACGCAGCCTGCGCAGGTTCGCGACGGACGATGGCTGGTGGGCATCGGTGTTGCATCGGCGTTTCGCAACAACATGACGATGAAGTCCGGCGCGCGCATCCGGCTGGACAACAAGGGCATGGTCACCGTCGAGACCGACATGACCGACATCGGCACCGGCTCCTACACCGTCATCGCGCAGACCGCCGCCGAGATGATGGGCGTGCCCATCGACAAGGTCTTCGTTCGCCTGGGCGACTCGGCGTTTCCGGTGTCGTCCGGCTCCGGCGGCCAGTGGGGCGGCAACAGTTCAACAGCGGGTGTGTATGCCGCCTGCATGAAGATGCGTGAAGCCGTAGCTAAAAAAGCCGGGCTGGTGTCGTCCGGCGCGGTCTTTGCCGACGGCATGATCCGCGTGGGCGACAGCGCGGTGTCGCTGGCCGAGGTGGCCGGCGCCGACGGCCTGGTGGCCGAGGATTTCATCGAGTTCGGCGACCTGGCCAAGAAGTCCCAGCAGTCCACCTTCGGTGCGCATTTTGTCGAGGTGGGCGTCGATGCGGCCACCGGCGAGATACGCGTGCGGCGCATGCTGGCCGTTTGCGCGGCGGGCCGCATCCTGAACCCCAAGTCGGCGCGCAGCCAGGTGATTGGCGCGATGACGATGGGCGTGGGCGGGGCGTTAATGGAGAGCCTGGAAGTGGACCGGCGCCACGGCTTTTTCGTCAACCACGACCTGGCCGGGTATGAGGTGCCGGTGCATGCCGATATCCCGCACCAGGAAGTGATCTTTCTCGACGAGACCGATCCAATCTCATCGCCGATGAAGGCCAAGGGCGTCGGCGAACTGGGCATCTGCGGTGTCAGCGCCGCGATCGCCAATGCGATCTACAACGCCACCGGCGTGCGCGTGCGCGCGTACCCGGTCACGCTCGACAAACTGCTGGGCGGGATGCCTGATGTCGCCTGAAATTTTCAGTTGCCCAGATCAGAAAGGAATGAATCATGAGTAATAAAAATAGTGCGCTGGTGGTTGGTGCAAGCGGCATTATCGGTAATGCCTTGGTTGAAACGTTGGCAGCGGATCCCGACTGGTCGGTGCGGGCCTTGCGGCGCACCGACGTCCAGGGTGTCGACACGATCGATGCCGATTT
>JAQGNK010000558.1 GCA_028291905.1 Polaromonas sp. | reverse complement strand
TGGCCCACGGCATGCGGCCAGTGGTGGTCGATGAGGCGCCGCGCTGGGGTGGGCAGATCTACCGCCAGCCGCCCGCAGGCGCCGGCTTTAGCCGCAGCAAGCAGACCCTGTACGGCTTCGAGGCCGCGCGCGCCGACGCCGTTCACAGCGCCATGGCCGGCATTCTGGACCGTGTGGACTACCGCCCCGACACCCTGGTGTGGAATGCCGAAGGCGGCCAGCTCGACTTGCTCAGCCGGGGGCGCATGAGCATGCTGGCCTACGGGCAGCTCATCGTAGCCACCGGCGCCACCGACCGCATCCTGCCCTTCAGCGGCTGGACCCTGCCAGGCGTTTACAGCCTGGGCGCGGCGCAGGTCGCGCTCAAATACCAGGGCTGCGCCATCGGTTCGCGGGTGGTCATTGCCGGCACCGGGCCTTTGCTCTACCTGGTGGCCTACCAATATGCGAAGGCTGGCGTCAAGGTGGCCGCCGTGCTGGACACCGCCAGCTTCCGGGCCAAGGCCGTGGCCGCGCCGGCCATGCTGCGCCAGCCGGCGCTGTTTGCCAAAGGCGTCTATTACCTGGGCTGGCTGCGAGCGCACGGGGTGCCGGTGCACCAGGGCGTGCGGCTGCTGGGCGCCGTCGGCGACTCGGCGCGCGCCCGTGTCACCGCCATGCACTGGCGCAGCGGCAGCAATGAACATCAGGTGGACTGCGATGCGGTCGGCTTTGGCTATGCGCTGCGCTCGGAAACCCAGCTGGCCGACCTGCTGGGCTGCCGTTTCGCCTACAACCCGCTGCAGCGCCAGGCCCTGCCCGAGCGCGATGCCGCAGGCCGCTCCAGCGTGGCGGGTGTTTACCTGGCCGGCGACGGCGCGGGCATCATGGGCGCGGACGCGGCCGAGTGGGCGGGCGAGCGCGCCGCCCTAGCGCTGCTCGCCGACGCCGGCCATGCCTTGGCTGCGGCCGACACGGCGCGCGCCGCCGAGTTGCAGGCGCGGCTAGCCGGCACGGCGGCCTTTCGCATCGGGCTGGAGCGCGCTTTTCCGTTTCCGCAGGACTGGGCGGCCAGCGCGCCTGACGACCTGGTGATTTGCCGCTGCGAAGAAATCACCGCCGGCCAGCTGCGCCAGTGCGTGCAGGACACCGGCGCCTGCGAGCTCAACCGCCTCAAAGCCCTGACCCGTGTCGGCATGGGCCGCTGCCAGGGTCGGACCTGCGGCGTGGCGGCTGCGGAAATCCTGGCCCATGCGTGCCAGAGCGAACCCAATGCCGTCGGCCGCCTGCGCGGACAGGCGCCCATCAAGCCGCTGGCGTTTTCGTCCGCGCTGGCGCCCGGGATCGACACCCAGGGAGACGCCGCATGACAGCGCGCATTTCGGCCGATGTCGCCATCGTCGGCGGCGGCATCATGGGGGCTTCGGCAGCGCTGTTCTTGCGCCGCATGGGCTTGTCAGTGGTGCTGCTGGAGCGCGACCTGTGCGGTTCGCGCTCCAGCGGCGTCAACTATGGCGGCGTGCGCCGGCAGGGCAGGCCGCTCAGCCAGCTGCCGCTGTCCCAGCGTGCGCAGGAACTGTGGGCGATGCTGCCTGAACTGGTCGGCATCGACGGCGAGTACCAGCGCACCGGCCACCTCAAAATCGCCCGCAGCGAAGCCGACATGGCCGCGCTGGAGGCCTACCGCGAACGCAGCCACGGCTTTGGCATGGATTTGGAACTGCTGTCGGCGCGCGCCCTGCGCGAGCGCTGCCCCTGGCTGGGGGGCGTGGCTGCAGGGGCTTCCTTGTGTCCGCAGGACGGTCAGGCCAATCCGCGCCTGGTGTCGCCGGCCTTTGCCCTGGCCGCCCGCAAGCTGGGCGCCGATGTGCGCGAGCACACCCGCGTCGAGCAGGCCGCCCATGACGGCAAGGAATTCGTTGTCCGCGCCTTGCATACCCGCACGGGCGAGGCGCTGGAAGTGCGCGCTCGGCACCTGCTGAACTGCGCCGGCGCCTGGGCCGGCACGGTGGCCGCGCAGTTTGGCGATGGCGTGCCGATGGAGTCCGGCCATCCCGAGATGGCCGTCACCGAGCCCCTGCCGGTATTCCTGAGTTTCAGCCTGGGCGTGGAGGGCGGCGGCGTGTATGCGCGCCAGGTCGCGCGCGGCAACTGCATCATCGGCGGCGGGCGCGGCTATGCGCTAGACGACCAGCGCGCCCGCGCCCAGCGCGGCGGCTTGGCCGCCCTGATGCAGCAAACCGTCGATCTGCTGCCGGCCCTGCGCCATGCCCACATCATCCGCACCTGGAGCGGCACCGAAGGCTACCTGCCAGACCGCCTGCCGGTGATTGGCCCCAGTACCACCACGCCTGGCCTGATTCATGCCTTCGGCTTTGCCGGCGGCGGTTTCCAGCTGGGCCCCGCCGTGGGCGCGGTGCTGGCCGACCTGGTGCGGGACGGCCGCAGCGCGACCCCCATCGACGCCTTTGACATTTCACGCTTCATGACCCCGAGCCCCGGCGCGGCAACCGCCGGGTTTCCCCTTTCAACCGTTGCCTAACCCCCTGGAGTCCCCCATGACCAAGACCTCATGTTTCCCGTCTGTCCGCGCCGCTGCGGTGTCCGTG
>JAQGNK010000511.1 GCA_028291905.1 Polaromonas sp. | reverse complement strand
GGCCTGTACCGTGTCGGTGATCTGGCGCAGCCTGGACTCGCTTTCCCGGGCGGCGCTCACCGCCTGCCTGAGTTCCTTGTTGGCAAGCTCCAGCATCACCAGCGCCGCCAGATCGCGCAAGGCGGCGGTATCTTCGGGCGTGAAGCCGCGTGGCGCCTGGTCAATCAGGCACAAGGTGCCGACCTTGTAGCCGTTCGGACCCTGCAGCGGCATGCCGGCGTAAAAACGGATGCCCAGCGGGCCGGTCACCAGCGGGTTGTCTGCAAAGCGCGGATCGGCCGGCGCGTCTTCCAGAATAAAAGGAGCATCGCTGAGAATCGCATGGCCGCAGAACGAAATATTGCGGGGTGTTTCCGGCACATCAAGCCCCTGGCGCGATTTGAACCATTGCCGCTCATGGTCAATCAGCGAAACCAGCACGGTGTTCACGCCGAACAGGCGCTTGGCAAGGCGCGTGAGGCGATCAAACCGCTCTTCAGGCTGGGTGTCCAGCAGGCATAAACCCTCCAGTTCGCTCATGCGTTCCAGCTCATCGGGCGGTTTTATCGGTTCAAGCATGCTTATTTTTTATTCCTCTTGCGAGGGAACTGGCCAAATGATGAGACATCCGTCAGCTGGGTTGCTGCCGCGCGGCATCCTGGACAGCGCGTGGTCTTTCCGGTTTATTTTTGCTGCAAGGCCCAGGACTTGCTCAACTATAAAGGGTTGCCGGGCGTCTCGCCAGACAAGCGGCGCCAGGCAAACCAGGCGACAAACCGCCAGGTTTACCTGAACGTCTCGAATGCCGCCTCCAGCCGGTCCAGATGGCGCTTGCGGGCCGACGGCTCTATGAAACTGGCCTCGAAGCTGTTGCGCGCCAGCCGGTAGGCGTGTTCGGCGTTGAGCGGGCCGGCGGCAAAGGTCTGGGTGAAGTTGTCGTTCAGGTAGCCCCCGAAATAGGCCGGATCGTCGGAATTGACGGTGGCCGCCAGCCCTGCCTCTAGCAGTTGCAGCAGGTTGTGGCTGGCCAGGTCGGGAAAGACGCACAGCTTGAGGTTGGACAGCGGGCACACCGTCAGCGCGATGCGGTCTTTCGCCAGCCGCTGCATCAGCAGCGGGTCCTTGGTGGACTGCACGCCATGGTCGATGCGCTCGACCTTGAGCACATCGAGCGCGGTCCAGACATATTCGGGCGGCCCTTCCTCGCCCGCATGGGCGACCAGGCGAAAGCCCAGCTCGCGGCAGCGGGCAAACACGCGGGCGAACTTTTCCGGCGGATTGCCGACCTCGCCCGAGTCCAGTCCGATGCCGACGAGCTTGTCGCGATAGGGCATGGCCTGCTCCAGCGTTTCAAAGGCTTCCTGCTCGCTCAGGTGGCGCAGAAAACACATGATGAGCAAGGCGCTGACACCGAATTGAGCCTGGGCATCGACGCAGGCGCGGTGCAGGCCGTTGATGACGGTGTCCATCGACACGCCGCGCGCGGTGTGGGTCTGCGGGTCGAAGAACAGCTCGGTGTGGACGACGTTGTCCTGCGCGGCACGGGCGAAATAGGCCATCGCCATGTCGTGGAAATCGGCCTCCGTCAACAGCACGCTGGCGCCGGCGTAGTAGATGTCCAGAAAGCTCTGCAGATTGCTGAAGGCGTAGGCACCGCGCAGCTCCTCCACGCTGGCATAGGGCAGCTGCACGCCGTTGCGCCGGGCCAGGGCAAAGATCAGCTCGGGCTCCAGCGAGCCCTCGATGTGGATGTGCAACTCGGCCTTGGGCATCTGCCGCAGCAGCCCGGGCAGCCGGTCGGCGGCGACGGGGGGAACAGTGAAGGGAAAAGACATCGGCACACTCCAAACGTGATACATGCGGTTTTCAGATAGCGACGATAGCTTGGGGGCAAGCCTTGTCCGCTGCAATGCGCAATTCTGCCCGCAAGTCTGGCGCTGCATGGTTTGTGCATCAAACAGGCCTCTAGCGCAGGCAATGATTGCGCGGGCAGCTATTGATTCAATAGCAGACAAGTAGCAGGCAATTGGCCGCTGCCGGAGCGCGGCACTTGCAGTTCAGGCCATTGCGCTTTGGAAGTAGAGCATTTTGGAAGTGGAATACGCCGCGCATGAAAAAAGCTGCCCTCGGGCAGCTTCGGTGGCCGGGCCTGGCGCCTGGCTCCTTGAGGGGAGCGCAGCGCAGGCCGGCTTCGCTTGCCGCCAGGCGATCAGTTCCCGCCCGGCACCTTGCCTTCGACGCCCTTGACATAGGTCTTCAGGCCGCCCAGGAACTTGTCGTCGGCGGTCACGTCCTTGGCAACCAGTTCCTTGCCGGTGTTGTCCATGATCGGGCCTTTCCAGATCGAAAAGCTGCCGTCCTTCAAACCGGCCTTGACTTCATCGATCCGCTTTTTTGTATCGTCCGGCACGTCGGCGGCCATCGACACCAGGTCAATCGCCCCTTCCTTGACGCCCCACCAGGCGCTGGCGCCACCGGTCCACTTGCCTTCGAGCGCCTCGCCCACCGACTTGATGTAGTACGGCCCCCAATTGATGACGGCCGAGGCCAGGTGGGCCTTGGGGCCGTAGGCGGTCATGTCCGAATCCCAGCCGAAGGCGCGCTTGCCCATTTTCTCGGCGGTCTGCAGCACGGCCGACGAGTCGGTGTTCTGGAACAGCACGTCGGCGCCGCCGTTGATGAGCGACGTAGCGGCTTCGGTTTCCTTGGGCGGGTTGAACCATTCATTGATCCAGACCACCTTGGTCGTGGCCTTCGGGTTGACCGACTGCGCGCCCAGGGTGAAGCTGTTGATGTTGCGCACGACCTCCGGAATCGGCACCGAGCCGACCACGCCCAGCACGCCGGTCTTGCTCATCTTGCCGGCAATCACGCCGGCCATGTAGGCGCCTTCGTAGGTTCGGCTGTCGTAGGTGCGCATGTTGGGCGCGGTCTTGTAGCCGGTGGCATGCTCGAACTTCACGTCCTTCAGGTCGGCGGCGGCTTTCAGCATCGGCTCCATGTAGCCAAAGGTGGTGCCAAAGATCAGCTGGTTGCCCTGCCCGGCCATGTCGCGGATCACCCGCTCGGCATCGGCCGACTCGGGCACTTTCTCGACGAAGCTGGTCACGATCTTGTCGCCGTACTCTTTTTCAAGCGCCTTGCGGGCGTTGTCGTGGGCAAAGGTCCAGCCGCCGTCGCCGACCGGGCCGACATAGGCAAAAGCGACCTTCAGCGGCGCGGGCTTGGCCGGCGCGGCAGCGGCGGCAGGCGCCGGCGTTGATGCGGGCGCGGCGGCGGCCGGCTCCTCTTTCTTGCCGCAGCCCATCAAGGTGGCCGCCGCCACGGCCGAAAGGGCCGCCAGCTTGATCAATGAGCGTTTGTGCAGGTCTGTCATGGTCGTGTCGCTTTCATTCAAGGTTAAAGAATCAGTCTGGGAGGAAATGGAAAAAGGAAGTGGCTTGGCCATCAGTTGCCGGGGTAGAACGGCTTGCCGATGGAAGTCGGCATGTTGACGCGTATCCACAGCGGGTTGCGCGAGATCAGCACCAGCACCGCGATGGTCGCCAGATACGGCAGCATCGTCAAGAACTGGCTGGGCACGTCCACCCCCAGGCCCTGCAGATGGAACTGCAGCATCGTCACGCCGCCGAACAGGTAGGCGCCCAGCAGCACGCGGGCCGGGCGCCAGGTGGCAAAGGTCGTCAGCGCCAGTGCGATCCAGCCCTTGCCGGCAATCATGCCCTCGACCCACAGCGGCGTATAGACCAGCGACACATAGGCGCCCGCCAGCCCGCACAGCGCGCCGCCGGCCATCACGGCGGCCAGCCGGATGCGCCGCACCGGGTAGCCCAGCGCATGCGCCGACTCCGGGCTTTCGCCGACCGAGCGCAGCACCAGGCCGGCGCGGGTGCGGTAGAGGAACCAGATCAGCCCGGCCGTCAGCGCCATCGCGATATAGACCATCGGATGCTGGCGGAACAGCGCCGGGCCGACAAACGGGATGTCGGCCAGCAGCGGAATCGGGTAGTGCGTTTGCTCGGGCAGCTTTTCCTGCACGTACCTGATGCCGGCAAAGGCCGAGAAGCCGGCGCCGAACAGGCTCAGCGCCAGCCCGGTGGCGTACTGGTTGGTGCCCAGCCAGATCACCAGCACACCAAAGATGGCGGCCAACAAGGCGCCTGCCGCCATGCCGGCGGCAAAGCCGAGCCAGGTGTTGCCGGTATGCACCACGGTGGCGAAGCCGGCGATGGCAGCGCACAGCATCATGCCTTCGGCGCCCAGATTGACGATGCCGGATTTTTCATTGATCAGCAGGCCCAGCGAGGCGATGGCCAGCACGGTGCCGGCGCTCAGGGTGGCGGCCAGCAGCAAGGCGATGGAATCCATCAGCGGGCTCCTTTGACGGACATTGAAGGGGTGAATTTGAGCCGGTAGGCAATCAGGGTGTCACAGGCCAGCAGGTTGAACAGCAGCAGGCCCTGGAACACGCCGGTGATCGACTTGGGCAGGCCGAGGCGCGACTGCGCCAGCTCTCCGCCGATGTAGAACATGCTCATCAAAATGGCCGAGAACACCACCCCGACCGGATGCAGCCGCCCGACGAAGGCGACGATGATGGCGGCAAAGCCGTAGCCCGCCGGCACATAGGGCGTGAGCTGGCCAATCGGCCCGGCTACTTCCAGCGCGCCGGCCAGCCCGGCCGCCCCGCCCGACACCAGCAGCGCCACCCACAAGGCGCGGCGCGAGGAAAACCCGGCATAGCGGCTGGCCGCCGGCGCCAGGCCGCTGACCTCCTGGGTGAAACCGGCATAGGTGCGAAACAGGTACAGCCACAGCGCGCCGACGCCGACCAGCGCCAGCAAGATGCCGATGCTGACCCGCGAGCCCTGCATCAGGCGCGGAATCTGGGTCACCGCCTCGAAAGTCTTGGTCTGCGGGAAGTTGTAGCCGTCCGGGTCTTTCCACGGGCCGAACACCAGGTAGCTCAGCACCAGGTCGGCCACATAGACCAGCATCAGGCTGACCAGGATTTCATTGGCGTTGAAACGGTCGCGCAGAAAAGCGGTGATGCCGGCCCAGAACATGCCGCCCAGCACGCCGGCCAGCAGGATCGCCGGAATGATCCAAGGCCCGGTGGTCTTGTCGGCCAGCAGCGCCACGCCGCCGGCCGCCAC
>JAQGNK010000509.1 GCA_028291905.1 Polaromonas sp. | reverse complement strand
TTCGGGAATCAAGGGATAGTTGGACGCCTTCAGGCCGTATTGCATTGCCAGGTACAGCGTGGTGGGCGTTTTACCGCTGCGGCTGACGCCCACCAGAATCACATCCGATCCTGCCAAGTCACGATGGCTTTGGCCGTCGTCATGCGCGAGTGAGAAATTGATTGCCTCGATACGGTCGTCGTAGGCCTTGCTTTTGGATGCATCGGAAAACCGGCCGACCCGATGGTTCGATTTGATGCCCAGTTCGCTTTCGAGCGGCGCTACAAACATGCCAAACATGTCCAGCAGCATGCCGTTGCATTGAGTCTTGATGACAGCCAGGATGTCCATGTTCACCAGCGTCGTGAAAACAATAGGTCGCTTGCCTTCCAGTTCTCCAGTGTGGTTGATGTGGCGTATCGCCTGGTGGGCCTTGTCCACGGTATCGATAAAAGGAAGCCGGACATGGCGTGGACTGACTTCGAACTGGGCCAGTATGGCATTGCCGAATGTCTCGGCCGTGATACCGGTACCGTCGGAAATAAAAAATACAGTGCGATTGGACATGGTGCTCGATTCAGTCAATTGAAAGGCGAAGATGGGTATGCAGCTTGACAGCCCCCTACAATCAAAGTCAATTATCCAGTTTGTGTCCCGATGCGCCATATCAACACACCAAAGAACAACAAGAGTGGATAGTGCACCGGGGTCAGCAGGGCCAATTTTTAAACCTCCCGGAGTATTTTGATGTCTAACCTGTTTTCCCCGACCGATCTGGTCGTACCGTTTGAAAAATTGAGAATGGCCGACGTTGATACCGTCGGTGGGAAGAATGCCAGTCTTGGCGAGATGATTTCTCAGTTACCCACTGGCCCCCAGGGTGTGAGCGTTCCAACTGGGTTTGCCACGACTGCGCACGCTTTCCGTGAATTTCTGGCACATGCTGACCTGGATGACAAGATCAATGCGGTTCTCAATGCGCTCGATACCGAGGATGTACGGGCACTTGCCGCGGCCGGTGCACAGATTCGCGCAATGGTAGAAGCCCAGCCCTTTCCGCCAGCGTTCGAGCAAGCCGTGCGTGACAGCTTCGCACGCCTGAGTGCTGGCAATCCGCAAGCCAGTTTTGCAGTACGTTCCTCAGCCACCGCAGAAGACTTGCCTGATGCATCTTTTGCAGGCCAGCAGGAAACATTTTTGAATGTGGTCGGCATCGAGGATGTGCTTCACAAGATGAAAGAAGTGTTTGCCTCGCTCTATAACGACCGTGCCATCAGCTACCGCGTCCACCAGGGGTTTGCTCATGCGGACGTGGCCTTGTCTGCCGGCGTGCAGCGCATGGTACGCAGCGACCTGGGCGCGGCAGGGGTGATGTTCACAATTGACACCGAGAGCGGTTTTGAGGACGTGGTGTTCATCACCTCCAGCTACGGCTTGGGCGAGACGGTAGTGCAGGGCGCTGTAAACCCGGACGAGTTTTATGTACACAAGCCAATGCTCAAGGCAGGTAACCGCGCGATCATCCGCCGCAATCTAGGCTCCAAACTGGTGCAAATGGAGTTCACAACGGCTGAAGAGAAAAAAAACGGCGGCAAGCTCGTCAAGACGACTGACGTGCCGATTGAATTACGCAACCGCTATTCATTGACGGATGCCGATGTCGAGCAACTGGCGCGCTATGCCGTGATCATTGAAAATCATTACGCCCGTGCAATGGACATCGAGTGGGGTAAAGATGGCATTGATGGGCAACTGTATATTTTGCAGGCACGCCCTGAAACCGTTAAAAGCCAGACCAAAGGCAAGGCTGAGCAGCGTTACAAGCTCAAGGGCACTGGCACGGTGCTGGCTGAAGGTCGGGCGATTGGGCAAAAAATCGGCACCGGACCGGTTCGCATCGTCCATGACATCAGCGAGATGGACCAGGTTCGGCCTGGCGATGTCCTGGTGACGGACATGACCGATCCAAATTGGGAGCCTGTCATGAAGCGGGCCAGCGCCATCGTGACAAACCGTGGCGGCCGCACTTGCCATGCGGCCATTATTGCGCGTGAACTGGGTATTCCTGCGGTGGTTGGCTGCGGCGCTGCCACCGAGCAGCTCAAGGACGGGATGCTGGTGACGGTCAGTTGCGCGGAAGGCGACACCGGCACTATCTATGACGGCTTGCTAGAGACTGAAATCACGGAGGTGCAGCGCGGCGAGATGCCGCCCATCGACATCAAGATCATGATGAATGTGGGCAATCCCCAGCTGGCTTTCGATTTCTGCCAGATTCCCAACCAAGGGGTGGGCTTGGCGCGTCTTGAGTTCGTCATCAACAACAACATCGGCGTACACCCTAAGGCAATTCTTGACTACCCGAATGTCGATGCCGATTTGAAAAAAGCAGTCGAAAGCGTGGCACGTGGCCATGCATCGCCGCGTGCCTTCTATGTGGACAAGGTTGCTGAAGGCATTGCCACGATTGGTGCGGCTTTCTGGCCCAAGGCGGTGATTGTTCGCCTGTCGGATTTCAAGTCCAATGAATACCGCAAGCTTATAGGCGGCTCCCGTTATGAGCCTGAAGAGGAAAATCCAATGCTGGGTTTTCGGGGTGCGGCGCGTTATATCAGCGCTGATTTTCGCGAGGCTTTTGCCATGGAGTGCGAGGCGCTTAAGCGTGTCCGCAACGACATGGGCCTTACGAATGTCGAGGTCATGGTGCCTTTTGTCCGCACTTTAGGGCAAGCCAAGGCTGTGACCGATTTGCTGGCAGAACACGGTCTCAAGCGCGGTGAAAAGGGCTTGCGCATCATCATGATGTGCGAAGTGCCAAGCAACGCGGTGCTGGCCGACCAGTTCTTAGAGTATTTCGATGGCTTTTCAATCGGTTCGAACGACCTGACTCAGCTTACTTTGGGGCTGGACCGTGATTCAGGGCTGGAAATTCTGGCCAAGGACTTTGACGAGCGTGATCCAGCAGTAAAGGCACTTCTTAGCCTAGCTATTTCAGCCTGCAAGCGCCAAGGGAAATATATCGGAATTTGTGGTCAGGGCCCCAGTGACCATGCGGATTTCGCGCAGTGGCTCAAGGAGCAGGGAATTGGCTCTATTTCACTCAATCCCGATACTGTGATTGATACTTGGAAGCGCTTGGCGAACTAAGTATTCTGCGGCTCAAGCGGTTTTTGCTGAATCGCGCATACTTGCTCGAGACTGCGCAATCCCATTATTAACGTTTGGCTGTGACAGCTTGCTACAGGGTCATGAATAGAGGTTGCTGAAGCCCATCAGTCGGCGTCGGTTCATAGTGCTTTTCAAAACCTGAAAATTTCTCCGTCTGCCCCTAGCTGCGGAGACTGATAAAAGCACTCGCAAGCGCCGAACTTTGGTCATCGTCCAGCCGCTTCTGCCTGCCGAGCCTCCCAAGCCCAAGGGCGGGCGCCCTCGGGTGTCGAACCCAAGCAGCGCTCACCGCCATACTTTTCGTGCTACGCCCGGGTGTCCGGTGGAGATGCTGCCGCAGAAAACAGGCTGCGGCTCGTGACCCTGCCTTGATTTCACATGCAGCAAGAAGATAGAAACTTCACCTGTATGGAGAATAAAATGCAAGATAGTAAACCCGCTCAAGCGGCATTACACGGACGAGTTCAAGATCGAGGTGTCTAGGCTGGCCGAATCGATCGGAGGGCACGAAACGGTACGCCGGCTGGGCGTGCCAGTAACGACACTGGGCACTTGGTAAGCGACGGCGAGCGGCTACAGGCCCTGCAGCGGCCGAAGTCGTCACAAGCGCTTCAGCCACGCCGATACGCCGGCCCGTGAGCGAACTGGAAGCCGAGTGCAGCCGGTTGCGCAGGGAGCTTGCCGATGCGCAGCTGGACGTGGAAATTCTTCGAAAAGCGACGGCGTACTTTGCAAGGTGATCGCGATGAAGTACGCTTAGGAATCGAGAAGAATCGCGACGAGTACACGGTCAGCCGACTGTGCAGTGTGTTGTCGGTATCGCGCAGCGGGTACTGCCAGGGGCGCGTGCGCCCGCCCAGTGACCGAGCGCTGGCCAACCAGGCGCTGGACGTCCAGGTCGCGGCGATCCACCGAGACAGCCGCCGCAGCTACAGGCG
>JAQGNK010000494.1 GCA_028291905.1 Polaromonas sp. | reverse complement strand
GCCGCCAGCGCGCGAGCGCCGCAGCGGGTGGCCGCGTTGCTGGCGGCCATGCCGCAGGCGCCCGGACAGTGGCAGGCCGAGCTGGCCGAATGGCCGGGGCTGGCGCTGTCGGCGCATGGCTGCGCACGCGCCGTGGCGCAGGCGCTGGCGGGCCTGCAGGTCCATGCGCCGCGCATGCGCGCCAACCTGCAGGCGTGGCATGCGCAATTTCCCCTGCCGCTGGCCGATGAAGCTGCCGGCGCCGGCCTGGCCGGCCATGCGGCGGAACTCGCGCGTGCCCAGGCGGCGCGGCTGGCGGCGCTGCAGGGCGAACTGCTGGAGAAAATACCTTCTCTGGTCCGGTGATTCGCCGGCTTACCGTCCCACCGCCCGGCTGGCGATTCGGCGGCCACTCCTTTATTGATAGCTGCCTGCGCAGATGATGATTGCGCTGCGGGCCTGAAAAGCTTGAAAATTTGTAATTACCAAGGTCACCTGGCGCCCGAATCCGCTTTTCCCTTTCCCCCCGCTGGGGGAAGGCGGGGGATGAGGGCCTTCCTGAATCCAAATCTGGCTCATCCCGGTAGCCAGCATGCAGTTTCCAAGCACGCATGAAAAGGTCGGCCGCTAGAGTGGAATCACCCTGACCGGTAAATGCTGCTCCGCCCTGGCAAGCTCGACCGGATTCGGGAGGGCCCGCCCCCTGCCTTCCTTCGGCGGCGGAAGGAAAAACACGTGAACAGCGGAAAACTTGCGCGATGATGCATGAAAAATGGCCGCGGCGCAGGAACTGATTGCGCAAGCAGCTATTAAAAAAGTAGCAAAAATATGATTGAAAGGCTGTTGCCAGTCAGGGTGATTTCGCTCTAGCGTTTTGCCACCGCTGCCCCCATTCCAACCTTCCCAGCGGAGGAAGAAGCGATTGGGCGGCTGTAGTTGCGAAAATTCAGAGCTGGCACGTCATGCGCCCTGGAGTCTCACCTCGGACAGCAGCGCCACCAGCCTGGCTGGATCGACCGGCTTGACGAAATGGTAGTTGAAGCCCGAGGCCAGGGCGGTCTGGCGGTCATGCTCCTGGCCGTAGCCAGTGATGGCGATCAGCACCGCAGCGGCAGTTTGCGGCTGCACCCGCAACTGCTGCGCCAGCTGGTTGCCGTCCATCTCGGGCAGGCCGATGTCCAGCAGAAACACATCGGCCGGCTCGGTGCGCGCCCGCTCCAGCGCCTGCCGCGCGTCATATTCAACCAGCACCTCATGGCCCGAGGCCTGCAGGAACATGGCCAGCATCTGCGCCGCGTCCTCGTTGTCATCGACCACCATGACGCGAAGCGCCTTGTTGGGATGGCCGGCGGGGCCTGCCGGCGCCGGCTCGGGTCTGGCGGCCTGCTCGTCCAGCAGTGGCAGGTGGACAGAGAATTCGCTCCCCTTTCCCTGGCCCTGGCTGGCGCAGGACACACTGCCGCCATGCAGCTCGACCAGGCTTTTCACCAGCGCCAGGCCCAGCCCCAGCCCACCCGAGGAACGGTCGGGCGTGCGTTCGGCCTGCGCGAACAGGTCGAACACCCGCGCCGCCAGCGCCGGCTCCATGCCGATGCCGTCGTCGACCACGGTGACCACCACCCTGGCGTCCCGTACCTGGGTCTTCAGCACGATATGGCCGCCTTCGGGCGTGTACTTGGCCGCATTGTTCAGCAGGTTGCCGACCACCTGCACCAGCCGCTTCTGGTCGCCCAGCACCCTGGCGGGTTCAGGCGACAGCCGCAGGTCCAGCTGATGGCGCCGGGCCCGGATCAGCGGGTTGACCTGCTCCACCGCGTCGGCCGTGATGCGCCTGATGTCCAGTGGCTGCTTTTCCAGCTCGACCAGGCCCCGGGTGACGCGCGAGACATCGAGCAGGTCATCGACCAGGCTGGTCATGTGGTCCACCTGCCGGGCAATGATCTCGCTGGTTTTTTGCACCTGGATTTCATCGAGCCGGCCGATTTTGAGCAGCTCGGCGGCGGAGCGCACTGGCGCCAGCGGGTTTCTCAGCTCGTGGGCCAGCATGGCCAGGAACTCGTCCTTGCGGGCATCGGCCTCCTTGAGCTTGTCCACCGCCTGGTGCAATTCGTCGCCTGCGGTTCTGAGTTCCTGAATATCAACATTGACGCCGGTCAGCACGAAAGGCTCTTCCTCGGTTTCGCGGTACCAGTCCGCATGCACGTAAAACCAGCGGCAGGGGCCGCCATCCTTCTGGCACATCCGGGTTTCCATGACCAGCGCCGAACCGGGGCCGCTGGCTCGCGCCCTGGCGAACTTTTCAGCCACTTGCGGCCGGTCCCTGGGCTCTATGAAGCCCATCCATTGTTCGAATGTCATCGAGGCGCCCTCTTCCGAGTGCCCCAGCAGCCACAGGAAATTGGCGCAGACCTCCATCCGGTCGTCCTCAGGGTGCCAGGTCCAGGTGCCGGCGTTGGCGGTGCGCAGGATGCGCTTGGTTTCCTCGCGCTCCTTGACGCAGCGCTCCAGCAGCTTGTGCTCGGTCAGGTCCATCGTGATCTTGGAAAACCCAACCAGTTCACCGGAATGGTCGCGCAGGGCCGTCAGGGCGATGCGGGCCCAGAAAAGGCTTCCGTCCTTGCGACGGCGCCAGCTTTCCTCACGGTAGAAACCATCCGCCTTGGCAGTGGCCAGGTTGTGCTGGGGCCAGTCCCTGGCCTTGTCCTCATCGGTGTAGAGCATGCTCAGGTGGCTGCCAATCGTGTCCTGGGCGGTAAATCCCTTCATTTCCTCGGCGGCACGGTTCCAGACTGTGATGATCCCGTCCGGGTTCATGAAGAACACCGCCACCTCCTTGATTTCCTCGGTCATCAGCCGATGGAGTTCCGCGACCTGATGATCGGGAAGCGAGGTAGCCATATAACGATGCGGCACGGTAAATCTCCTGCTGTTCGAGGCGCCCGCCTGGTTGCCCCGCAAGGCTGCATGCTGCGGCAAGAAGCATGCGGGTGCATGTCAGACAAATCCTGCTGCGCCTGGTAAGAATTCAGCATGATCGCGTAATGCGCAAGGCTGGGCTGTTTGCTGCCTTGCGGGCGCGCTCGTCGCGCACAGGCCAGGGCCCTGGCAGGCGCACCGATTCGTACGCCAGTCGCACCGATAATTGCCGTTTATGCTGACAACCCTGAAAGCGTCGTGACTCCCATGCTGAAGTTTCCGGTCGATGAGCGCGAGGTTGAGTTCAACGCCATCCGGGCGCAGGGCGCGGGCGGGCAGAACGTCAACAAGGTGTCCAGCGCGGTGCATCTGCGCTTTGACATCAT
>JAQGNK010000491.1 GCA_028291905.1 Polaromonas sp. | reverse complement strand
GCGGCGCCGCCATCGGCACGCTGGTCGCCATCACGCGGCTGGCCAGGGTGCCGGTGCTGTCGCAATTTGCCGCCCTCTACGTCAGCTGCATGCGCGGCACGCCGCTGCTGGTGCAGCTGTTCGTGATCTATTTCGGCCTGCCCAGCATCGGCATCCAGTTCGACCCGATCAGCGCCGGCATTCTGGGGCTGAGCCTGAACGTGGGCGCTTACCTGTCGGAGACGATTCGCGGCGCCATCAATGGCGTGGCCCACGGCCAGACGAATGCGGCCCTCAGCCTGGGGCTGACGAAGGCCCAGGCGCTGCGCTATGTGATCGGCCCGCAGGCCCTGCGCCTGGCGGTGCCCAGCCTGTCGAACAGCCTGATCAGCCTGATAAAAGACACCTCGCTGGTGTCGGTGATTGCGGTGGGCGAGCTGATGCTGGCGACCAAGGAAGTGATTGCCACCACGTTCCAGCCGTTTCCGCTGTACCTGGCGGCGGCGGCCATCTACTGGGCCATGAGCGCGTCGTTTGAAACCCTGCAGCGCAAGCTCGAAACCCGGCTGAACCGCAGCTATCTGCGCTGAAGGCGCCGGGGCTTGCAGCCCGCTCCGAACCCAGACCCGGCCCGGCTCACCGCAGGAGAAAGACTTTTTTCATTCGCCGATCAGCGCCTGATAAGCCCGGCGGGTCTCGGGCGAGACCGAGGCAATCAGCTGCTCATAGGCGGTCTTTTGCTGCATCAGCATCCGGGCCGAGGCAATCGTCTTGGACTTGCAGAACCAGTGGCAGGTGTGCTGCAGCAGGAACAGCTCGGCGCTGACGGTAAAAGCTCGGTCCCTGGCCGAGCGGCCGGCGCTGTTCTCCACGGCGCGGTTCACGCCCTGGGCATGGATGGCCACGGCCTTGCGCATATCAAAGGTCAGTGCCGGCAACAGCTTGTCAACATACGGAACGGCCACCGGCAGCCGGCTCACCCGCGTCCTGGCTTCATCGACCTTTGAAAACTCGGCGCTAAAGCGATTGAGCTGGTCGCACAGCGCGGCTTCGGTGCCAGTCAGCAGCTCGAAGATTTGCTGGCGGCGCGGCAGGTCGGCCTCGCCCAGCGCCCGCAGGTAGCCCTGGGTCAGGCTTTCCATCTGCTTTTCGATCTGGTAGCTGCCGAGATGGCTGCCCAGCAGGGCGATGCGCTCGCGCTGGTACTTCGACCTGAGCAGGTGCGCGCCAAGGGCGACCAGCATTGCCAGAATGAAAATATCCATGAATACGTTTTTTCAAAAAATGGGGAACAAAAAAGAACGGCGGCCTGAAGTGTAGTGAGCCGCCCGGGAGTTCTCCGCGCCTGGCGCGTCAGTGGGTGCCTGCGTGGCTGGCCTGCCCGGCGGCCACGCCGCGCATGAACTCGGCCACGTCCCGGTCCGCTTCGAGCCGGCTGAGCACCACGCCGGCCTGCAGGACATCGCGCGTGCCGCCAATGCCGGTCTGCAGGCGCGTGGCCTCTTGGTGCCAGCGCCTGGCGCGGCGCTTGTCCAGCAGCGGCTTCAAGGCCTCGATGCCGTAGCGCAGCCGCTTGGCCAGGATACGGGCGCGGTGCTGGCTGTCGGGCGTGCTGGCATCCTTCAAAGCACTCTTCAGTTGCTTGTGCAGCCGGGCTACGCGGCCCCTGGCCCAGGGGCGAAGCGGCACATCGGCAGCGGCGGGATGCCCTTTATCCATCGCCTCCAGGGTTTCCAGCCACTCGGTGATGGCCAGCAGCGTGGCGCCGACGGCCGGGGTTTCGAGCGCGAAGCAGACCGCCTTGCGCTGGATGCGGCAGGCCTGCGCCAGGTCCTGGGCTAGCTGCTGCCATTTTTCCGCCCGGCTGGCGCTGTCGGCCCGGTAGGCGTCGGCAAAGCGCGGCAGCGTCTCGGTGCGGGCAACGTCCATGTCGCGCAGCTCCCCGATCACCACCAGCAGCGTCTGCAGCGGCTCCAGCGAAGGCGCGGCGCCGGGCTGCAGCGCCGGCCGGAAAAGCCGGTGCGCGCTTTTGAAGCGCCGCCAGCCAACTCGCGCCTGGTGAATCAGCTCGGGATCATCCGACTGGCGCAAGGTTGCCAGATTGGCCGTGAACTGGCTGAACATCTCGCGCAGCACGCACTGGGCCGCGCTGGCGGGCGACATCTTCTTGTCCAGCAGCGGCGGGGCGGCCCGCAGCGGCTGGCCCAGGGCGCCGGCGGCCAGCGCGTGGCCGCGCTCGGCCTTGCTGCGGTGCTCGGGCAGCACCGCGATGCTGGCCGCGATCTGCCGCGCCAGCGCGAACAGCGCGGCCGGCGGGCCCGCCAGCAATTCAAGCTCCAGCTCGCACAGCGGGATGCGCCGGCCTTCCGCCTCGATGTGGCCGATGTCCAGCGCCACCTCGATGGCGCTGCCATCGCGCCGGCGCACGGTCCAGCTGGTGCGCTCGAAACTGGTTTCGAACCTGGGCACCAGGGACCGGAACAAGCTGCCGTCAGCATCGATTGCGGCCCAGGGCGTGGCCTGCAGTGCTGCCAGGTCCAGCTGCTGGCCCGACACGCCCGTTTCCCATTCGCCGCGCTGGCTCAGGGCCGAACTGCCGCTGCCGCCCGTCTTGAAGGTCTGCAGCCACTCGGGCTGGAGCGCGCTGCCGGTGCGCCGCAAGCGCAGCGCCATGCGCTGGCGGTGCAGGGCATCATCAGGCGTGTCGTAGTACACGTTGTGCAACGGCTGCTGGTGCGCCTTGCGGCGCGCGAGCACGGGCAGCCGGGCCAGTTGCTTTTGCAGGCCGGCGGCGTCGGCCGTCGGCAAAGCGAGCTTGAGTTCGATTTCCTGCGGCTGGCGGGATGGGGAAACCTGGGAGGCAGAGGATTTGGTTTTCATGGTGAGCTGGAGGTGGTTGAACGCATGGGGCCTGTCGGAAAATGAGTCTGCCGGGGAGTAAGGCAGCAGGCGCAACGGCTGGCAGCGCTGGCGTCGTGTGAAAAATTTTGGCTGGGTTTCAGGATGGTGCATCAGCCGCCTTCACAAGTCCAGCCGAGCAAAATCCCGCCGGGTTAACCAATCAAACAGCATTCGACCGTGCTGTTTTCAGCGGTCGGCCAGAATACTGGTCATTTTCAATTCATTTCACTAAATCCCTTGCAGCATGACAAAACGACCTGAAAACGTCCATGCACACTACCACGCGCATGTTTATTTTGGCCCCGATACCGTGGCGCAGGCTACAGCGCTGTGCCGCCAGGCGGGCGAGCTGTTTGGTGTCACCGTGGGCCGCGTGCATGAGCGCGAGGTCGGGCCGCATCCGCACTGGAGCTGCCAGCTGGCGTTTGACAGCGCCCAGTTCGAACGGCTCATCCCCTGGCTGGAGCAGCACCGGGACGGGCTCGATGTGCTGGTGCACGGCCTGAGCGGCGACGCGCTGGCCGAGCACACCACGCATGCTTCCTGGCTTGGGAACGAGTCCGAGCTGAAGCTGGACATGTTCAGGCACTGAGGACGCTACTTTTTTCATAGCTGCCTGCATAGACTCTGCATGTGCAGTCAGCCTTTTTGGCTTAAAAACTCGGCGCAGCGCCTGCCAGGCGGTCAAGCCTGGACAGGCAAATCAAAAAAGCCTTCTCAAGCCAGCAGCCGCCGGCGTGCCGCTTCATATTCGCGCTTGAGCTGCGCGACATAGGCGGCGGTGGTCTGCACCTTGTCGATGGTGCCGATGCCCTGGCCGCAGCCCCAGATGTCTTTCCAGGCCTTGGACTTGTCGCCGCCGAAGTTCATCTTGCTCGGGTCGCTCTCGGGCAGGTTGTCCGGGTCCATGCCGGCGGCGCGGATCGACGGCGCCAGGTAGTTGCCATGCACGCCGGTGAACAGGTTGCTGTAAACAATGTCGTCCGAGTCGCCGTTGACGATGGCCTGCTTGTAGCCGTCGGAGGCCCGCGCTTCCTCGGTGGCGATGAAGGCCGAGCCGATGTAGGCGAAGTCAGCGCCCATGGCCTGCGCGGCCAGCACCGCGCCGCCGGTCGAGATCGCGCCCGACAGCGCCACCGGGCCGTCGAACCATTGGCGGATCTCCTGGATCAGCGCGAACGGGCTCTTGACGCCGGCATGGCCGCCGGCGCCGGTCGCCACCGCCACCAGGCCGTCGGCGCCTTTTTCAATCGCCTTGTGGGCATGCTTGTTGTTGATGATGTCGTGCAGCGTCACGCCGCCCCAGCTGTGCACCGCTTGGTTCAGGTCTTCGCGGGCGCCCAGCGAGGTGATGATGATGGGCACCTTGAAGCGGGCGCAGACTTCCAGGTCGTGCTCCAGCCGGTCGTTGGACTTGTGGACGATCTGGTTGATGGCGAACGGCGCGGCGGGCTGGCCGGGATGGGCCAGGTTCCAGGCCGCCAGCGTCTCGGTGATCTCGGCCAGCCAGTCTTCCAGCTGCGCCGCCGGACGGGCATTGAGGGCAGGCATCGAGCCGACCACGCCGGCCTTGCACTGCTCGATCACGAGCTTGGGGTTGCTGATGATGAACAGCGGCGAACCGATGATGGGCAGCGGCAGATGCGCAAGGGCGCCGGGAAGTCGGGACATGAAAGGCTCCTGATCGTTTTAGGTTGATTTATAAGCAAAAACAGGCTGCAGCGCAGGTACTTAATGCGCATGCAGCTATTTTTTTAATAGCAAATTCAGGTAAGGGTCAAAACGAATCGAGCGCCAGCGCATTCACGCTGTCCGCGCCTTCGACGATGCTGTCGCGCATGCCGGGGGCCTTGGTCAGCAGGTGGTCGGCGTAGAAGCGGGCGGTGACTATTTTTGCCTGCATGAAAGCCGTATCGACGCCCTCTTCCAGCTGCGCCTGGGCGACGAGCAGGGAGCGCGCCAGCTGCCAGCCGGCGACCACGTTGCCCGCCAGCATCAGGTAGGGCACGCTGCCGGCGAACACCGCGTTCGGATTCGTTTTGGTATTGGAGGCGACGAACTCGACCACTTCGACAAACGCCTGGCGGGCGGCCGTCAGCCGCCTGGCCACGGCCAGCGCGTCGGCACTGCCGTTTTGCGTCAGTTCTTTTTCCGTCGCCTCGATCTGCGCGGCAATGCCCTTGGCCACCTGGCCGCCGTCGCGCACCGTCTTGCGGCCCACCAGGTCGTTGGCCTGGATGGCGGTCGTGCCTTCGTAGATCGTCAGGATCTTCGAGTCGCGGTAGTACTGCGCGGCGCCGGTTTCCTCGATGAAGCCCATGCCGCCATGCACCTGCACACCCAGCGAGGTCACTTCCTGGCTCATCTCGGTGCTGTAGCCCTTGACGAGAGGAACCATGAATTCATAGAACGCATGGTTCTGCCTGCGAACGTCCGCGTCCGGGTGGTGGTGCGCCGCGTCATAGGCGGCGGCGGCGACCGAGGCCATCGCGCGGCAGCCTTCGGTGTAGCCGCGCATCGTCATCAGCATGCGCTTCACATCGGGGTGATGAATGATGGGCGCGCTGGCCTTGATCGAGCCATCGACCGGGCGGCTCTGCACGCGGTCTTTGGCGAACGCCACGGCTTTTTGATACGCCCGCTCGGCAATCGCGATGCCCTGCATGCCGACGGCGTACCGGGCCGAGTTCATCATGATGAACATGTATTCAAGGCCTCGGTTTTCCTCGCCCACGATGTAGCCGACAGCGCCGCCGTGGTCGCCGAACTGCAGCACGGCAGTCGGCGAGGCCTTGATGCCCAGCTTGTGCTCAATGCTGACGCAGTGCACGTCGTTGCGCGCGCCCAGCGACAAGTCGGCGTTGACCAGGAACTTCGGCACGACGAACAGGCTGATGCCCTTCACCCCTTCAGGCGCGCCGCTGGCCCGGGCGAGCACCAGATGGACGATGTTCTCGGCCATGTCGTGTTCACCATAGGTGATATAAATTTTGGTGCCGAACACCTTGTAGCTGCCGCCTTCTTGCGGTTCTGCCCGGCTGCGCACGGCAGCCAGGTCGGAGCCGGCTTGCGGCTCGGTCAGGTTCATGGTGCCGGTCCACTGGCCGCTGACCAGCTTTTCAAGGTACACCGCCTACAGCGCGTCCGAGCCGGCCGTCAGCAGCGCCTCGATGGCGCCGTCGCTCAGCAGCGGGCACAGCGCAAAGCTCATGTTGGCCGAGTTGAGCATCTCGCCGCAGGCCGCGCCAATCGTCTTGGGCAGGCCCTGGCCGCCAAAATCGGCCGGGTGCTGCAGGCCCTGCCAGCCGCCTTCGACATACTGGCGGAAAGCTTCCTTGAAGCCGGGCGTCGTGGTGACCACGCCGTCTTTCCAGCTCGACGGGTTCTTGTCGCCTTCCCAGTTCAGCGGCGACAGCACGCCCTCGTTGAACTTGGCGCATTCTTCCAGCACCGCTTCGGCGGTGTCGAAGCCGGCTTCTTCAAAGCCCGGCATCTGCGCCACCTGGTCAATGTTGGCCAGGTGTTTGATGTCGAACAGCATGTCTTTGAGAGGGGCTTTGTAGCTCATGGGTGTCTCCAGTTGGGGTCGGCAATTGCCTGTCGGCGGGCAGTTTCAGATAAAAAAAAGGCGCCTGTGCAGACGCCCTTGCGATTGCCTTGCCCTTACAGCGCGGCAATCAGCTCCGGCACGGCGTTGAACAGGTCGGCTTCCAGCCCGTAGTCGGCCACGCTGAAGATGGGCGCTTCGCCGTCCTTGTTGATGGCGACGATGACCTTGGAGTCCTTCATCCCGGCCAAATGCTGGATGGCGCCGGAGATGCCGATGGCCACGTACAGCTGGGGCGCGACGATCTTGCCGGTCTGCCCCACCTGCCAGTCGTTCGGGGCGTAGCCCGCATCGACCGCGGCGCGGCTGGCCCCGAGCGCGGCGCCCAGCTTGTCGGCCAGGGGTTCAAGCACTTCGTGGAACTTCTCGCTCGAACCCAGGGCGCGGCCACCGGAGACGATGATCTTGGCGGCGGTCAGCTCGGGCCGGTCGCTCTTGGCGATCTCCGAGCCGACAAAGCTCGACTTGCCGCTGTCGGCCACGCCCGCCGGCGTTTCAATGGCCGCTGCCCCGCCCGTGCTGGCGGCGGCGTCAAAGCCGGTGGTGCGTACCGTGATGACCTTGACCGCGTCCAGGCTCTGCACGATGGCAATGGCGTTGCCGGCGTAG
>JAQGNK010000420.1 GCA_028291905.1 Polaromonas sp. | reverse complement strand
GCGATTCCGATGCTGCGCGACGCCGAGGAAGTGATGGGCCGCATCCGCCGCGCCCCCGGCGTCGAATACACCGTGCTGGTGCCCAACCTGCGCGGCGCCGAGCGGGCGCTGGAGTCCCGCGCCGACGAGCTGAACCTGGTGATGTCGGTGTCCGAGACCCACAACCTGGCCAACCTGCGCATGCCACGCGAAAAGAGCTTTGCCGCCTTGTCGGAAGTGATCCGGCATGTGGCTGGCCGCACGCCGGTCAATGTCTCGCTGTCGTGCTGTTTCGGCTGCCCGATGGAAGGCGAGGTGGCGCAGGACGAGGTGCTGCGCTGGGGCGAGCGTTTCGCCGCGCTCGGCGTGCGCGGCTTGACGATCTGCGACACCACCGGCATGGCGCATCCGGCGCAGGTCAACCGCATGGCCGAGGCGCTCCAGCAGCGTTTCGCCGGCCTGCAGCTGACGCTGCACTTCCACAACACGCGCGGCATGGGCCTGGCCAATGTGCTGGCGGCGGTGCAGGGCGGCATCGAGCGCTTCGACGGCTCGCTCGGCGGCCTGGGCGGCTGCCCGTACGCGCCCGGCGCCAGCGGCAATGTCTGCAGCGAGGACGCGATCCACATGCTCCACGCCATGGGCTACGACACCGGCATCGACATTGCGAAACTGCTGGCGGCGGCGCGCTGGCTGCCGCAGATCGTCGGCCATGAGGTGCCCGGCCAGATCGCCAAGGCGGGGCTGGCGACCGACCTGCACCCGGCGCCGGATTTCGTGGCGGCGCTGCGCGAGCAGTTCGCGTGAAGCGGCCGGTCAGCGGATCGGCACCGGCCGGAACCTTGGCCGGCCGGCAGCAGTCCCAACCCAGTGCATGCGGCTCAGCGCACGGCACGCGCATCGGGCTTTTATTCCAACAACCGGAGACAACGACATGAAAAAGCGCAATTTTTTCCGCCATTTCGCCGTTCTGGCAGGCGCATTGAGCGGCCTGGCGGCGCTGCCCGCCGCCGCGCAGGACGCCTATCCCAGCCGCCCGGTCACCGTCATCGTGCCGCAGGCGGCGGGCGGCGCCAACGACGCGATTGCGCGCATCGTGGCGCAAAAGCTCGGCGAGATCATGGGCCAGACGTTTCTGGTCGACAACCGGCCCGGCGCGGGCGGCAATGTCGGCACCGCGCAGGCGGCAAAAGCCAAGCCCGACGGCTACACCCTGCTGCTGACGACCAACAGCGCCCACGTCATCAACCCGTCCATCTACAAAAACACCGGCTTCGACCCGGTGAAGGATTTCGAGCCGGTCGGCCTGGTGGCCAACGCGGGCTATGTGCTGGTGGCCAACTCGGCCTTTCCGGCCAACTCGGTGGCCGAGCTGATTGCCCAGGCCAAAGCCCGGCCCGGCCAGATCAGCTATGCCTCGGCCGGCAACGGCACGCTGAACCACCTGATCGGCGAAATGTTCAAGCGGGCGGCGGGTGTTGACATGCTGCACGTTCCCTACAAAGGCTCGGCCGGCGCGGCCACCGATGTCGCCGGCGGGCAGATTCCGGTCTCGGTGCAGAGCCTGCCGTCGTCGCTGCCTTTCCTGCAGTCGGGGAAAATCAAGGTGCTCGGCGTCGTGAATGAAAAGCGCCTGGCTTCCATGCCGAATGCGCCGACGATTGGCGAAACCCTGCCGGGCTTTGGTTCCACGCCGTGGTACGGCCTGCTGGCGCCCGCCGGCACGCCCAGGGAGGTCATCGCCAGGCTGCAGTCGGCGCTTGAAAAAACCCTGGCCAGCAAGGACGTGGCTGACAAGCTCGCGGTGCAGGGCTGCGACGTGATGACCGCCAGCCCGACTCAGTTCGCCGCGCTGATCCAGGGCGATTTGCCGCGCTGGAACAAGATCGTCAAGGACTCGGGCGCCCGCATCGATTGACGCGCCTTGCCGCCTCCTCAGCCCAAACTCAGCCGGGTCCTTGCCCGGCGCGGGCCACCTTTCTCAAAAAACCGCCACCCAGAGACAACCATGACCCTTATTTCCCGCAGAACCCTTGTTGCCACCGTCGCCAGCCTGGGCGCGGCCGCCTGGCTGAACCCGGTGCGCGCCCAGCTGGCCGGCAAGCCGCTGACGCTGGTGGTGCCGACGGCCGCCGGCGGCACCACCGACATCGCCGCCCGCATGCTGGCCGAGCCGCTGGGCAAGATTTTGCAGACCTCGGTGATCGTGGACAACCGGGGCGGCGGCAACGGCAACATCGCCGGCCAGCTGGTCGCGCGCGGCCCGGCCGACGGCAGCAGCCTCTTGGTGCAGTACTCGGGCTACCAGAGCATCACGCCGCTGATCCAGCCGGTCGCCGGCTTCGACCCGGCCACCAATTTGAAGCCCATCGGCCACCTGATCGACGCGCCGCAGCTGCTGGTGGTGCGGGCGAACTTTCCGGCCGACACCTTTGCCGACTTCCTCAAGTACGTCAAGGCCAATCCGGCCAAGGTCAATTACGCCTCCAGCGGCAACGGCTCGCTGCAGCATGTCACCACCGAGCTGCTGAAGGACCTGACCAAGACCTTCATGGTGCACATTCCCTACCGGGGCACCGGCCCGGCGCTGAACGACCTGCTGGCCGGCACGGTGGACTTCACCATCACCACGCCGCCGCCGCTGCTGCCGCACATCCGCGCCGGCAAACTGAAGGCGCTGATGGTGACCGGCCGCGCGCGGCTGCCCGCCCTGCCCGACGTGCCGACCGCCACTGAAGCAGGCGTGCCGCTGGTGGCGTCGTCATGGTTCGCGGTCTATGGCCCGGCCAGCCTGCCCGACGAGCTGCAGAGCCGCCTGTCCCAGGCCGTGCGGCAGGTGGTGGAGTCGGAAAATTTCAGGAAGCGGGCTGAAGAGCAAGGCGCCAAGGCGGTCGTCATGAGCGGCGCCGAGCTGGCCGCGCTGGGCGCCAACGAGCGCAAGGTGTGGGAGCGCATCGTGAAGGTGGCCAACATCAAGGCCGACTAGCGCATCAAATCATGCCGGCGTCTTTGTGCTACTGAATTCATAGCTATTGGCGCAGGCAGATCGTGCGCCAGAGGCCTGTTTGATGCTCAAAATTCGTTTGCCGGGCGAAACCGGCGTGGTCCAACGCGCCGTCGCCGGGCAGCTGGCGCCAGGATGCTTGACGCCTTCGCCCTCCGTTGCCCAACGGTTGCTTTTCGCTATTTAATTAATAGCTGCCTGCGCAGGCATAACCTGCGCCACAGGCCTCTTTTCTTAAAATCCAGCTCAGCCCAATTCGGCGATCAGGTCGATGTACTGCTGCATCGCCGCTTCCTGCGACGTGCCCTTGAGCTTGCTCCAGGCGTCCCATTTGGCGCGCGCCACCATGTCGCCGAAGCCGGGCTTTTTCTCGGTGTTGTCGCCGCTGCTGCCCTGCTTGTAGAGCGCGTAAATCTTCAGCAGCGTGGCATTGTCGGGACGCTCGCTGAGGTTCTTGGAATCGGCCATGGCCTTGTCAAAGGCGGCTTGCAGGTCAGACATGGAAATGCTCCGTAAGGGGTTGAGGTGATTCCCAAAGGATGGGCTTGGGGTAACTGCCGGGTATCTTAGCGACAACTTGGCGCCAAAATAGACGCCCCGCTCCAGTCCGGTACGGTTTGCACAGGGATGCTTGATGGTCACACGCGTTACGGCCCAGCCAACAAAAACGAACAGCGCCGAGAAAACGGCAACCCGGAGCGCCGGCAAGTCAGCCGCCGCACCAGCCGCAAAAGCAGTCGCCGCAACAGCCGCCGCATCGGCCGGAACAGCAGCAAAAACCGTCGCCAGGCGCGTGCAGAAAAACGTCAGCCGCGCCGTCTCGGGCACGCTGGGCCTGTCGGGCGAGCGCATGAGCAAGGTTGATACTGCTTGGCTGCGCATGGACTGCGAGGCCAACCTGATGCAGATCCTGGGCGTGTGGACGCTGGCGCCGGGCGTCAAGCATGCGGCGGTGTGCGAGCGCATCGAGAACACCCTGCTCAAGTACGACCGCTTCCGCCAGCGGGTGATCCAGGACGGGGCCGGCGCCACCTGGGTGTTTGACCGCCGCTTCGACCTGGCACGCCATGTGGTGCGGGAAGAATTGCCCGCAGCGGCCGAAGGACACCAGGAGCAGGCCCTGCAGGACCGGGTGGCCGAACTGGCGACCGAACCGCTGGACCCGAGGCATCCGCTGTGGCAGATCCACCTGGTCGAGGACTACACCGGGCCCGATGGCCTCAAGGGCAGCGCCCTGCTGGTGCGCATCCACCACTGCATCGCCGACGGCGTGGCCCTGATCTCGGTCATCATGTCCATCGTCGATGGCGGCGCGCCGCCGCCCGAACGCGCGCCGAAGGACGCGCCCGCGCCAGGGGCCGAGGAATGGTTCGAGGACAACCTGCTCAAGCCCTTCACCCAGGCCGCCGTCAAGACGCTTGAAGCCATGGGCGAAGGCGCGGCGCACTCGCTGGGGCTGCTGCTCGAACCCAAGAAATCGGTTGAAACAGGCCTTCGGCAGGCGGTCAGCAGCTCGCTGGGCATCGGCCGGGTGATGCTTCAGGTGCTGTCGGACTCGGCCGCGCTGGCGCTCATGCCCGACGACTCCCGGACCCGGCTCAAGGGCACGCCCGGCGGCACCAAAAAGGTGGCCTGGTGCCAGCCGATTCCGCTGGAGGAGGTCAAGGCGGTGGGCAAGGCGCTCGATTGCTCGATCAACGATGTGCTGCTGAGCTGCGTGGCCGGCGCGCTGGGCGCCTACCTGAAGTCCGAGGGCGACAGCGTGGCGGGCCAGGAAATCCGCGCCATGGTGCCGGTGAACCTGCGCCCGCCCGGCCAGGCGCCCCGGCTGGGCAACCACTTCGGCCTGGTGCCGCTGGTGCTGCCGATTGGCATCGAGAACCCGGTCGAACGGGTGTATGAAGTGCGCCGCCGGATGGCCGCGCTCAAGGGCAGCTACCAGCCGCTGCTGGCCTTCAGCCTGCTGGCGGTGGCCGGCCTGCTCATCAAGCCGGCGCAGGACCTGATGCTGGGCATCTTCTCGAAAAAGACCACCGCCGTGATGACCAACGTGCCGGGGCCGCGCGACAAGCTCAGGTTCTGCGGCGCCACGCTGGAGCAGACGATGTTCTGGGTGCCGCAGTCGGGCGATGTCAGCCTGGGCGTGTCGATCCTGAGCTACGGTGGCGGCGTGCAGTTCGGCGTCATCACCGACAGCGCCCTGTGCCCCGAGCCGCAGCGCATCATCGACGAGTTCACGCCTGAATTCGCCCGGCTGGCCATGGTCACGCTGATGCTGCCGTGGGATGACGCCTGAAAGCGCCGGGTCTGCCGCCGCGGCCAGCTTGAGCTGGCATGGGCTGGTTTTTCCCTGTTGTTGCGCTGATTTATAGCCAAATCGGCCTCTGGCGCATGGTATGCCTGCGCAGCCAGCTACCAATTCAATAGCATCAGGCGTGCTGGAAACGCCGCGAGGCGATTTCGAGCAGGCCGTCGAAGATCAGGTTCTCCACCAGCTCGAACTTCACCGACATGCTGGGCGCCATCTTCCAGCCGGCGCCGCCCGTCATGATGCATTCGGGCGCCTCGCCGCAGTGGCGGGTGATGTTGTCGACCATGCGCTGCACCGCGCCGGCAATGGCGAAGGTGCCGCCGCTGGTCAGCGCGTCGCTGGTATTGGTTGGGAAATCGCGCACCTCGCCGGTCGGCACATGCAGGCCGGCGGTGCCCGATTCGAGCGCCCGCAGCATGATGCCGTGGCCGGGCAGGATGATGCCGCCCAGAAATTTTCCGCTGGCGTCAATCGCCTCGACCGTGACCGCCGTGCCGACCATCACCACCAGGCAGGGTTTGCGGATGCCGCGCACCAGCAGCCGGTGGTGGGCGCCGATCATGGCCACCCAGCGGTCGGAGCCGAGCCGCGTCGGGTGGTCGTAGCCATTGGTCAGGCCCGCCTCGTGCGCACTGGGCACCACCCAGCGCGGCAGTGTTTCCCAGATTTCCATCTGCTCGGCCAACCGGCGCCGGATGGCGTCGCCCGCCACCAAGCAGCCCAAAATCGAGGAAGGCGCGGGCACCTCCCGCCAGTCGCCCTCGGCCAGTTTGTCGATGTTTTCAAGGAACACCGCGCCGTGGGCCAGCAGTTTTGCCCCGACAACCGGGGCATCGTACTGGGCCCATTTCAGGCGGGTGTTGCCCACATCAAGCGCTAGGAAGGTCATTGGGCTGAATTATGAACAGGTTTGCACGCTGCCCCGCGCCGTGGGAAGCAGGTGTTTACCCGCCGCTACGCCTGCGGCTGACAAAAATCAAATCAGCCCGAACCAGCAGGCGCGCTGGACTGCGGCCAGCTTGTTGTCCACCTTGAGCTTGGCGATGGCATTGGCCAGGTGGAAGTTCACGGTGCGCTCGCTGCACGCCAGCAGGTCGCCGGTCTTGCGCGCCGTCAGCCCCTGAAAGGCCAGGTCCAGGCATTCGAGCTCGCGCGGGCTCAAAGGGTTGCGGGCCTGGGCCAGCGCCCGCTTGAGCAGGGGCCAGATGTTGAGCGCCGACCAGGCGAGCTGCGCCGGCTCGCTACGGTCCGGCCACTGGCGGGAACTGAACATGTAGCATTCAAAGGAACGGCCGACCGTCAGCGGAAAGGCGATGCGGACCACGCTCTGGTAGCCATGGGCCAGCCAGAGCCTGCGCCAGCGGCCCAGGTTCTCGAAAGCGGCTTTTGAAATGTCCTGCCAGGCGACCAGGGGCGCATCCGAATCGCGCCAGGGCGCCCCAAAATCCTCGCTGGAGGCCAGCGCCTCGGCCGCCTCCAGCAGGCGCGGCGGATGCAGCGCCAGGATCAGCCGGCAGTCCTGCCCGGCAAAGGGATCAGGCCCCATCACCACCAGCGCCTCGACCGAAAACTCACGCAGGGCGCACATCCAGTCGCTCATGATGCTGTCCAGATGAACGCTGTCAAAGTTAGCAGGTAGGGGCATTGTGGTTTTGTGGGCAGAACAAGGACAATGAAAGCAGATGTTAAAAACCGATGATGACTTGATGCGCGGGGGCTGGCCCAACGCCACATGATAAAAAATCGCTTCATGCCACGGTTTTTAAATCGCGTTCCCAGGCGCTGGACACCCATTGAGCCAATTTTGCACGCATCGCCGTGGCGGTTGCGCTTCCTGGGTCTGTCCATGTCCTGCGGGAATCCCCTGTTTTACTGGATCTGGTCGAGCTGGCTCAAGCAACCCTATGAAAACCCCTGGCTGCGCTTCATGATGAGCATGCTGGGCATGGTCTTGCTCATCAGGCCGGTCAGCCAGAACCTGGCCGACCCCCGCATTCGCCTTCTGGTTTCGCTCACGATGTGGGTGGAGCTTCCCCTGTTCTTCAGCTGGATGTACCTGTGCAATGCCGGCGGCAAGGTCTGGCTGCCCAGCCTGTGCGTGATCGTGCTGGTCTATTACAACCTGACCGACTGGCGGCTGGCCACAGCGGGCACCATCAGCGGCGCCCTGGCGGCCTGGGGGCTGTTTGACCTTTTCAATCAAGCCAGCCCAGCCATGACGCAAGGGGAATTCGCGCTGGAAGCGGTCATCATGGCCTTCACCTGGGCTTGCGCCATCTTGCTGGGGGTGTCTTCGGCCAACCTGCGGCAAGAGTACCTGGCCCATACCCTGGCCACCATGGGCATCATGGCGCATGAGCTGCGCACGCCCCTGGCCACGGCTGCGCTGATTGGCGATGCGATCCAGCTGGAAGCCCAGCGCCAGCCGGTGCATCCCCAGGCCGCCAGGCTCGACAAGCTGGCACAGCGCCTGCACAGCCTGGTGCGCCACATGCACCACCAGATCGACACCCAGATCGCCAATGCCAAGCTGCTGCAGCTGCCGCAGCACACCGAGCAGGTCAGCGCTGCGGGGCTGGTCAGGCAGGTCCTGGAGTCCTATCCCTACCCGTCCAGCCGCCAGCAGGCCTGCGTCCAGTTGATCGTTCATGAGGATTTCATGTTCTGCACCTCCGCCAGCCAGTTTTCCCAGGTGCTGGGCAACCTGATCAAGAACGCGTTGCATTCGCTCGCGGCAGCCGACTCCTCGTATCCGTTCGGTGCGCTGCGCATCGAAGTGGACCGGCTCAGGGCGCAGGGCAGAATCCGGGTGACGGACAGCGGCACGGGCATCAAGCCGGCGCTGCTGCCACTCATCTTCAGGCCTTTTTTCTCCAGCAACCACGGCACCAGCCATGGGCTTGGCCTGGCGTTTTGCCGGCAGGTGGTGCAAAGCGCAGGCGGCAGCATCCAGGCGAAATCAGAGCAGGCGGGCGGCGCTACTTTTACGATACTGCTGCCTATCATGAACGGCCGACAGATGGCCATGACCGATTCACGACAACCTTGGTAGAGTGGCTAACCATGTCCTTTTCACTGTACCGCCGGCCCGGAGGCGTGGTTTTTCTGGATGACGACCGGGACTACCTCGAAATGCTGGGCGAAGTCATGCCGCCTGACTGGTACGTGCGCCTGTTCCTGCGCCCGATTGCCTGCATTGATCTGCTGCACCAGGACATTCACAGCCGCGAAGCCGATGCGTGGGAGCAGCAGGAAATCATCAACCGCTGGCGTGAAGGCGCCTTGCTGATTCCCGAAATCCTGGCGTACTGGCGGCGCGACGGCACGGCGCGGTTTGCCTTGACCCAGATGGCCGTGGTGGACTACGCCATGCCGGCCATGAGCGGACTGCAGGTGCTGGGCGAGCTGACACGCTGGCCGGGCACCCGCATTTTGCTGACGGGCCGCGCCGACGAGCAGCTGGCGGTGTCAGCCTTCAACCGCGGCCTGATCAACCAGTTCATCCCCAAGCAGTCCCCCGATATCCGACTGCGCCTGACGACCGCCATCAACAGCTTGCGTGCCCGTGCCGATGAGCGGAACCAGCAGATATGGCTCGCTACCTTGACGCCCGCGCAGCATGCGCTGCTGGGGGACCCGCTGGTTGCGCGGGCGCTGCAGGACATCCTGGACCGGCAGGGCTGGGTTGAGCATGTCGTCATCGGCGCGCCTTTCGGCGTGCTGGCGCTAAACGCCCAGGGCGCTGCCAGCTGGCTGCAGCTGGAGCCAGCCGGCAATCTGCACGAACTCGCTGACATGGCGTCGACGCAAGGCTGGGACACGGCTGCCGTGCAGGACATCCGGACGGGCAAAAAACTTGTCGACCTCGAACTGGCACTGGGGGCAAGCCACCAGCCCCTGCTGCGCGAGGCCTGGCACCTGCCTGGCGAGGCAGCGAGTGTTTACGCCGCCATTTTCACCGTCGGCGAGGCTTTCAGCCCCGGCCTGCCCCGCAGCTACAGGCAGTTTCTGGCCGACCAGGGTGAAAGGCTGCTTGACTAGCCGCCCGCCTGCCCGGCGCGGGCACGGCGCGCAATCGGCCAGTCCCAGGGCTTGACCAGGGGCGCGATGTCGCGCGCCGTCAACTCGATCCGGTCCAGCTCCGACTCGGTCAGGCCGGCATTGAGCGTGAGCCTGACCATGGCCCGGTTGCGGCTGGTGGCCGGCGCGCAGAAGATGGCGCCGAAGACCTGGTGCGCCTCAAGATGGTCACGAAGCGCCATGGTTGCCGGCTCGGTGCCGGCTTCCAGCGCAATGATCTGCTCGCTGCCCTGATGGATCGGGTAGCCCAGGTCCGACAGGCTGGCCCGCAGCCGGCGCGTATTGGCGTGCAGCCGCACCCGCTCCCGGTCGCTGCGGCGCACCACCTCCAGCGTGGCGGCCAGCCCGGCAATTTCATGCGGCAGCAGGCAGGAGCTGAAGATATTCGGATAGCTGTGGTGCAGCACGTAGTAGCGCAGCTCGGCCGGCACCGTGAAGAAGCCGGCGCGACCGGCAAAGGCCTTGGCCAGGCTGGCGGTGATGAACTGCACCCGGTCGGTCAGGCCGAGTTCGGCGCACAGCCCGGCGCCTCCAGGCCCATGGGTTCCCAGGGAATGGGATTCATCGACCAGGATGGTGCTGCCGTATTGCTCGGCCACCGCCACAATGTCGGCCAGCGGGCACAGGGCGCCGGTGGTGCTGTACACCGAATCGACCACCACGATGCCGGGGCCGTGGCGGGCGATCATACGCGCCAGATGCGCCGGGTCGTTGTGCCGGAATGCATGGGCCGGGGCACGCGCGGCCCGCACGCCTTCCCACAGGGAAGCGTGGGCCAGGCTGTCAACATAGACAGGGGTCTGTTCGTCGGCGATGGCCTGCAGCAGGCCGACATTGGCAGCGTAGCCCGACTGGCAGACAAAACCGTCCTCCTTGCCCACCCAGGCGGCAAGGGACGCTTCCAGCGCCCTGGAGGGATGCGCGTCCAGCAGATAGGCGCCCGACTGGATCACGCTGTCATTGTTGTGCTGCAGGCTGGCCACCTGCGCCTGCACGATGTCCGGATGCCCCGAAATTCCAAGATAGTCATTGCCATCGAGCCGGATCGAATCGGAGCCGGGGCTGCGGCCGTGCAGGATGCACTTTCCACCCCACTCGTTTTGCCAGTGCGGCAGGAATTTCTGCTCGAGCCGCTCGCGCAGGCGCGGCAACAACGGTGGATTGGCGGGCATCCGCAGCGTGATGGCGGGAAGGCGTTCGAGAACTTGCATGGGATTCCTTGGTGAAAAGAACCCATTGAAAACTTTTGAACAAAGTTTTACGCGCCACCCCTGTCATAACTGACAGGCATCAACCCTTATCTCCTGTTAAAAATTGCTTGCCGCGTCTTATCGCAGGCGTCAGCGCACCTTGCTGGTGCTATTTCTGCATCCATGGCAAACCCAGCAGCCGCCAGCCGCCCAGGCGCCCGCGCTGGGCCTGCGCATCGGCGTCGCCTTCAAAGCCTTCGAGGATGTTGTAGGCCTGCAGGCCCAGCTCGGTTGCTCGTTTGGCGGCCGCCACCGAGCGCACGCCGCTCCTGCACAGCAGAACCGCTTTCTTGCCGGCGGGCACGGCGGCCTGGAGCCCTTGGTCAAAATCCGGGTTCATCGCCATGCCCGGCCACTGCTTCCAGGCCAGCGCCACCGCGCCCGGCACGAAGCCGACCCATTCGCGCTCGGCATCGGTCCGCACATCGATGAGCACCGCGTCGCCCGACTGCACCCATTGCCAGGCCAGCGGCGCGGGGATGTCGCCGGCATAGCCCTCGGCGGGACGGACCGGCTGGCCGGGAGCATCGGGCAGGAATGGCGTGGAGTTTTCTGTCATGGAGGAATCCGTCATTGTTGGAAATAAATAGCCGGCCTCTTCATGCCGGAGCCGCCCCGCCAGGGATGCCCTGCATAACTCTGGCGAGGCTGTGGCAGTCGGATCGGGAGGGGATGCAAGGCGTCTTTTTGATGCCAATAGCAGGGCTATTGGGAGAAAAACAACGCGGCAGACTGCCCGAGTCCGGCTGACCACAGACCGCAGGGCGTTATGCAGAGTGTCCCTGGGAGCACGAAATGAGTTTATTCCTTCATGCTTCGAGCACAAAGCCTGGGGTTCTTTGCGGGAAAAGCATCACGCCGCCCTGGAGCATCAGCCTGCAAAATCACTGTCTTCTCATCAACCCACCGAAAGACCCGATGACCTCGACACTTGCTGATTTGCCCAGCGACAACGCCAAGCCTGCCAACGCCAAGGCACTGGCCGCGCTGCTTGCCCCATGGCAGCCGCCACTGGCCGACAGCCCCGGCGGCGTTAAAAGCAAAAAGAAAAAACTGCGGCTGGCCGACCTCGATCCTTCGGCCAAGCCGTTCTCCGAAGGCGGCAAAAGCCGCGACAAGCAAGCCGTAGAGGCGCTGGCAACCGAACTCGATGCGCTGCAGAACCTGTTCTACGCCGACCGGCGCCGCAAGCTGGTGGTCATCCTGCAGGGCACCGACACCTCGGGCAAGGACGGCACGCTGCGCGGCGTCTTCAGCCGCATGACCCCGCTGGGCGTGCGCACCGTGGGCTGGAAAGCCCCCAGCGAGGAAGAACGCGCCCACGACTACCTCTGGCGCATCCACCAGGCCATGCCCGGCAGCGGCGAGATCGCCATCTTCAACCGCAGCCACTACGAAGACGTGCTGGTGCCGCCGGTCAACGGCTGGATCACGCCGGCGCAAACGGCCGAGCGCTATCGGCAGATCAATGACTTCGAGCGCATGCTCAGCGAGAACGGCACGGTGATCCTGAAGTTCATGCTGCACATCAGCTTCGAGGAGCAGGGCAAGCGGCTGCAGGAAAGAATCGACGACGTCACGAAACACTGGAAGTTCAGCCTGGGCGACCTGGAGGTGCGCAAGCAGTGGCCGCAATACCAGCAGGCCTATGAAGACCTGCTCAATGCCACCAGCATGCCCTGGGCACCCTGGACGGTGGTGCCGGCAGACTCCAAGACCCATCGCAACCTGATGATCGCCACCCTGGTGCGCCAGACGCTGCAGCAGCTGGACCTGCGCTACCCGCCCGAAGACCCAACGCTCAAGGGCTTGAAGGTGGTGTGAGCGGCTGATGCCCTTGCCCTGCCTGAGCCGGCGCAGGCAGGGCAGCAGGCTACCGGATGGTTTTTCAACCTAAAAATGAAGCAAATCAGGCCGCAGCGCATTCACCGCATGCGCAAGCAGCTATTACTTTCATAGCAATTATTGCCAAGTCTGATGCCGGCTGGCGCCAGTTCAGTGCCCGCCGCCCAGGTAGGCCGCCCTGACCGCCGGGTCGTCGCGCAGTTTTGACGCTTCGCCATGCACCGAGATGCGGCCGTTTTCCAGCACATAGCCGTAGTCGGCCACCTTCAGCGCCGCCGCCGCGAACTGCTCGACCAGCAGCATGGTCACGCCGCGCGCCTTCAGGTCGGCAATGATGCGGAACACCTCTTCCACCAGGATCGGCGCCAGGCCCATCGACGGCTCGTCGAGCAGCACGATTTCCGGGTTCAGCATGACGGCGCGCGCCATGGCCAGCATCTGCTGCTCACCGCCCGACAGGGTGCCGGCCAGTTGCAGGCGCCGCTCCTTCAGACGCGGGAACAGCTCCATCGCGCGTTCCAGGTCGCCCGGCACGTCGCCCTTGGGGCGGCTGCCGGTCAGGCGCGGAAAAGCGCCCAGCGTCAGGTTGTCGGTTACCGTCATGGTGGCGAACACGCGCCGGCCTTCGGGTGAGTGGGCCAGTCCCTGCTTGGCAATGGCGTACGACTCCAGGCCGTCGATGCGCTTGCCGTGCAGGTTGATTTCGCCGGCGGTAGGCTGGATCATTCCTGAAATGGCGCGCATGGTGGTGGTCTTGCCGGCGCCGTTGGAGCCGATCAGGGTGACGACCTTGCCCTTGGGAACTTCCATCGAAATGCCGTGCAGGACCTGCACCTTGCCATAGCCGGCTTCCAGATTTTTGATACTCAACATGGTGTGCTTGTCCTTTTTATGCTGCCGTGCCGCCGAGGTAGGCCTCAATGACCTTTTCATCCGCCTGCACGGCGGCAGGCTTGCCTTCGGCGATCTTCTGGCCGAAGTCGAGCA
>JAQGNK010000405.1 GCA_028291905.1 Polaromonas sp. | reverse complement strand
TTGAGCGTGCAGGCCGCTTCGCAGGGCGCCGGGCAGATGCGGCCGGTGAACTCGGGAACGTTGTTGGTGCTGTGCAGCGTGTCAATGGCGTTTTTCCAGTCATTCCTGAACACCATGTCGTTGAAGTCGGGAATGATGTTGTTGACCGGGCAGCCGCTGTTGCAAAACGGCGTGCCGCAGTCCATGCAGCGCGCCGCCTGCACGTTGGCCTGCTTGTCGTCCAGGCCGATGACGAATTCCCTGTAGTTCTTCAGGCGCTCCGGAACGGGCTTGTAGCCCTCCTCGATGCGCTCGTATTCCATGAAGCCGGTGATTTTTCCCATGATGCGTCGTCCTGTGCAATTTTTAAGCGTTTTATGCCTTTTGCGCATGCTTTACCTGCGCAAGCAGCTATCAATACCATAGCAAATGATCCGCAGGCCTGGCGCAGGGCTGGCCCGCGCCCGCCCTGGCCGTCCTGCGGCTTTATTTGGCCAGCACCGCTTCGCGGTTGGTGGCCACCTGCGCGCTGGTGGTCTCGGTCGCGGCCTGCAGGCGCCGGTCCTTGCGCTCGATCAGGGCGCGCTTGTACTCGTTCGGGAACACCTTGACGAACTTCAGCCGCGACACAGCCCAGCTGTCGAGCAGCTCACGCGCGCGCTTGCTGCCAGTCCAGCGGTTGTGGCCCTGCAGCAGGCGCTTGAGCTGCTCCTCGTCGCTTTCGCCGGCATGCCAGTCCGACTTGTCATGGGTGTGCTGCTCGCTGGTCGTCACCACCCGGTCCATCGACACCATGGAGGTGTTGCAGCGGCTGGCGAACAGCCCGTCCTCGTCATAGACATACGCCACGCCGCCGCTCATGCCGGCGGCGAAGTTGCGGCCGGTCTTGCCCAGCACCACGACAGTGCCGCCGGTCATGTATTCGCAGCCATGGTCGCCGGTGCCTTCGACCACCGCCGTCGCGCCCGACAGGCGCACCGCGAAACGCTCGCCAGCCACCCCGCTGAAGAAGGCCTCGCCGGTGGTGGCACCGTAGAGCACGGTGTTGCCGACGATGGTGTTCTTGACCGCCTCCCCCCGGAAGTCGATGCTCGGCCGCACCACGATGCGGCCACCCGACAGGCCCTTGCCGGTGTAGTCGTTGGCGTCGCCGATCAGGTACAGCGTGATGCCCTTGGCCAGGAAGGCGCCGAACGACTGGCCGCCGGTGCCCTCCAGCTGAATGCGCAGCGTGTCGTCGGGCAGGCCCTCGGGCCGCAAGCGCGTCAGCTCGCCCGAGAGCATGGCGCCCACCGTGCGGTTGACGTTGCGCGTGACTTCGATGAACTGGACTTTTTCGCCTTTTTCCAGTGCCGCCTTTGACTTCTCGATCAGCCGCACATCCAGCGCCTTGCTTAAGCCGTGGTCCTGGTTCATCACATGCAGGCGCGGCACGTCGGCCGGCACATGAGGCTGATAGAACAGGCGGCTGAAGTCCAGACCGCTGGCTTTCCAGTGCGCAATGCCTTTTTGCGTGTCGAGCAGGTCCGGCCGGCCGATCAGGTCGTCGAACTTGGCGATGCCGAGCTGTGCCATCAGCTGCCGGGCCTCCTCGGCCACGAAGAAGAAGTAATTAACCACATGCTCGGGCTTGCCGCTGAATTTCTGGCGCAGCACCGGGTCCTGCGTTGCCACGCCGACCGGGCAGGTGTTGAGGTGGCATTTGCGCATCATGATGCAGCCCTCGACCACCAGCGGCGCCGTCGCAAAGCCGAACTCGTCGGCGCCCAGCAAGGCGCCAATCACCACGTCGCGGCCGGTTTTCATCTGGCCGTCGGCCTGCACCCGGATGCGGCCGCGCAGGCGGTTGAGCACCAGGGTCTGCTGGGTTTCGGCCAGGCCGATTTCCCAGGGCGAGCCGGCATGCTTGATCGATGACCAGGGCGAAGCGCCCGTGCCGCCGTCATGGCCGGCGATCACCACATGGTCGGCCTTGGCCTTGGCCACGCCGGCGGCAATCGTGCCCACCCCGACTTCGCTGACCAGCTTGACGCTGATGCTGGCGCGCGGGTTGACGTTCTTCAGGTCGTGGATCAGCTGCGCCAGGTCCTCGATGGAGTAGATGTCATGGTGCGGCGGCGGCGAGATCAGGCCGACGCCGGGCACCGAGTAGCGCAGCTGGCCGATGTATTCACTGACCTTGCCGCCGGGCAGCTGGCCGCCCTCGCCGGGCTTGGCGCCCTGCGCCATCTTGATCTGGATCTGGTCGGCCGACACCAGGTATTCGGCGGTCACACCAAATCGGCCGGATGCGACCTGCTTGATACGCGAACGCAGCGAGTCGCCGTCCTGCAGCGGCAGATCGACCTCGACCGCGCGCGGGCCAATCACGCTTTTCAGCGTGTCGCCGACCTTGATCGGAATGCCCTTGAGTTCCTGGCGGTACCTAGCCGGGTCTTCGCCGCCCTCGCCGGTGTTGCTCTTGCCGCCGATGCGGTTCATGGCGACGGCCAGCGTGGCGTGGGCCTCGGTGCTGATCGAGCCGAGCGACATGGCACCCGTGGCAAAGCGCTTGACGATTTCGCTGGCCGGCTCGACTTGGTCAATCGGAATCGCCTTGGACGGGTCGATCTTGAACTCGAACAGGCCGCGCAGCGTCATGTGGCGGCGGTTTTGCTCGTTGACGAGCTGGGCGTATTCCTTGTAGGTGTTCCAGTTGTTGGCACGGGTCGAATGCTGCAGCTTGGCAATCGTGTCAGGCGTCCACATATGGTCTTCGCCGCGGACGCGCCAGGCGTACTCGCCGCCGGCGTCGAGCATGTTGGCCAGCACCGGGTCATCGCTGAAGGCGGCCTTGTGCATGCGCAGGGCTTCCTCGGCAATCTCGAACACGCCCATGCCTTCGACCTGGCTGGCGGTGCCGGTGAAAAATTTGTCCACCGTGCTGCGGTTCAAGCCAATCGCCTCGAACAGCTGGGCGCCGCAATAGCTCATGTAGGTCGAGACGCCCATCTTGGACATGATCTTGGACAGGCCCTTGCCGATGGCCTTGGTGAAGTTATAGACCGCTTTTTCGGTGCTCAGGTCGCCGGGTAGGCCCTTGGACAACTCGGCCAGGGTTTCCAGCGCCAGGTAAGGGTGAACCGCTTCGGCGCCATAGCTGGCCAGCACCGCGAAGTGATGCACTTCCTTGGCTGACCCGGTCTCGACCACCAGGCCGGCGGTGGTGCGCAGACCCTCCTTGACCAGATGCTGGTGAATCGCCGACAGCGCCAGCAGGGCCGGAATCGCCACCTGCGTCGCGTTCAGCGCCCGGTCGCTCACGATCAGGATGTTTTTGCCGCTCTTGATGGCATCGACCGCTTCGGCGCACAGGGACGCCAGCTTGGCCTCGACCCCTTCGCGGCCCCAGGCCAGCGGGTAGGTGATATCCAGGGTGTAGCTCTTGAACTTGCCCTGGGTGTGCACTTCGATGTTGCGCAGCTTTTGCATGTCGGCGCTGCTCAGCACCGGCTGGCTGACCTCCAGCCGCATCGGCGGGTTGACCTGGTTGATGTCCAGCAGATTGGGCTTGGGGCCGATGAAAGACACCAGCGACATCACGATGGCTTCGCGGATCGGGTCAATCGGCGGATTCGTGACCTGCGCGAACAGCTGCTTGAAATAGTTGTACAGCGGCTTGTTCTTGTTCGACAGCACGGCCAGCGGGCTGTCGTTGCCCATCGAGCCGGTGGCCTCCTCGCCGTTCGAGGCCATCGGCGAGAGCAGGAACTTGATGTCTTCCTGGGTGTAGCCGAAAGCCTGCTGGCGGTCGAGCAAGGACACGCCAGCGTCTTTGGCGGCCTGGCTGGCAACCGACGCATCAACCGCGGCAAGGCCATCGAGCTTGATGCGCAGGTTTTCGATCCACTGCTTGTAGGGCTTGCTGTGGGACAGCGTGGCCTTGATCTCTTCGT
>JAQGNK010000483.1 GCA_028291905.1 Polaromonas sp. | reverse complement strand
ATCGCCAGGGAACTGGGCGAGGGCGTGGCCGCCTTCGTCAAGTGCGACGTCAGCCAGGAAGCCGACGGCCAGGCCGTGGTGGCCAAGGCCGTGTCCATGGGCAAGCTGATGGGCCTGGTCAACTGCGCCGGCATTGCCCCGGCCGAGAAAACCGTTGGCAAGAACGGCGCGCACAGCCTGGCGGTGTTCACCAAGACCATCACGGTCAACCTGATCGGCAGCTTCAACATGATCCGCTTGGCCGCCGAGGCGATGAGCAAGAACGAGCCCGAAGCCACCGGCGAGCGCGGCGTGATGATTTCCACCGCCTCTGTCGCGGCCTACGACGGCCAGATCGGCCAGGCGGCCTACAGCGCCTCCAAGGGCGGCGTGGTCGGCATGACGCTGCCCATTGCACGCGACCTGGCGCGTAACGGCATCCGCAACATGACGATTGCCCCCGGCATCTTCGGCACGCCGATGATGTTCGGCATGCCGCAGGAAGTGCAGGACTCGCTGGCCGCGTCGGTGCCCTTCCCTTCGCGCCTGGGCACGCCGCAAGATTACGCCAAGCTGGCCAAGCACATCTTTGAAAACGACATGCTCAACGGCGAAGTGATCCGCCTGGACGGCGCGATCCGCCTGGCGCCGCGCTGATCCGCCAAACCCCGCGCCGCCTGCAACGGGCGGCGCCATTACTCTTTTTTTGATAGCTGCCCGCGCATGTTCTACTTGCGCCAGAGGCCAAAAAGGCTATTAAATCGGCCGCCGACCTTTTCAGGCCTTGCCGGTCCGGCTACCATGACTCCTCATTCCATCTTGAGGACATTGCATGAAACGCCTGTTGACTTCCGTTGCCCTTGCCGCCTTGCTGGCGGCCTGCGCCAGCTCGCCGCCCGGCCAGTTCGCCTACACCGCGCCGGCGCAGCAGCCCGAAGGCTCGTCCGGCTTCAGCCCCAAGCCCGGCTGGGCCACCACCAAATTCGCCGTCGCCGCCGCCAATCCGCTGGCCACCGACGCCGGCTATCAGGTGCTCAAGGCCGGCGGTTCGGCGATTGATGCGGCGATTGCGGTGCAGATGGTGCTGACGCTGGTCGAGCCCCAGTCCAGCGGCATCGGCGGCGGCGCCTTCCTGCTGCATTTCAACGGCAGCGCGGTCGAGGCTTTCGATGGCCGCGAAACCGCACCCGCCGCCGCGAACGAGAACTTGTTCCTGGGCCCCGACGGCAAGCCGATCCCGTTCTATGACGGCGTGGTCGGCGGCCGCTCGGTCGGCACGCCCGGCACGGTGCGGATGCTGGAGCTGGCGCACAGGCAGTACGGCAAGCTGCCGTGGGCGCAGTTGTTTGCGCCGGCCATCGCGATGGCTGACAACGGCTTCAAGGTCAGCCCCCGGCTGGCCACGCTGCTGAAAGACGAGAAATACCTGAAAGCCGATGCCACCGCCGCTGCCTATTTCTACAAGCCCGACGGCACGCCGGTCGAGGCCGGCACCACCCTGCGCAACCCGGCGCTGGCCGAGGTGCTACGCCAGATTGCCGGCAAGGGATCGAACGCGCTGCTCGGCGGCGCCATCGGCCAGGCCATCGTCACCAAGGTGCAAGGCCACGCCACCAATCCGGGCCGGCTGGCGATGAGCGACCTGGCCGGCTACCAGGCCAAGAAGCGCGACCCTATCTGCTCGGACTACAGCGTCAAAACCCAGGCCTACCGCCTGTGCGGCATGCCGCCCCCCAGCTCGGGCGCGATTGCCGTCGGGCAGATCCTGGGCATCCTGAACAACACGCCCGCCGCCAGCCTGGCGCTGGTGACCGGCATGGGCGGCGTGCCCGGCACGACCGGCCCCACGCCGTCGGCCGACTGGTTGCACCTCTACACCGAGGCCTCGCGGCTGGCCTTTGCCGACCGCGGGCAGTACCTGGGCGACCCGGACTTCGTGCAGCCGCCCGGCGGCAGCTGGATGAGCCTGCTCGACCCCGGCTACCTGAGCGAGCGCGCCAAATTGATCCAGCCCACCGGCCCGAGCATGAAGACGGCCAAGCCCGGCGTTCCGGGCGCGGTGAAAACCGCCTATGCGCCCATGCCCGACCAGATTGAGCACGGCACGTCGCACATCAGCATCGTGGACAGTTTCGGCCATGCGCTGGCCATGACGACGACGATTGAAGACCAGTTCGGCTCGCGCCTGATGACCGACGGCGGCACCGGCAAGGCGGGCGGCTTCCTGCTCAACAACGAGCTGACCGACTTCAGCTTTGCGCCTACCGACGCCGAAGGCAAGCCGGTCGCCAACCGGGTGCAGGCCGGCAAGCGGCCGCGCTCGTCGATGGCGCCGACGCTGGTGTTCGACAAGGCCAGCGGCCAGCTGGTGATGAGCGGCGGCAGCCCCGGCGGCGCGCTGATCATCCATTTCACCGCCAAGACGCTCTACGGCGTGCTGAACTGGGGCCTGCTGCCGCAGCAGGCGATTGACCTGCCCAATTTCGCCTCGCTGAACGGCCCGACGCTGCTGGAAGAAAAGCGCTTCGCTCCAGCCACCGTCGAAGCCCTGCGGGCGCGCGGCGCCGAAGTGCGCGAGCAGGCCATGACCAGCGGCCTGCAGGCCATCACCCGAGGCCAGGCCCACGGCATGCCGCTGTGGCTGGGCGGCGCCGACCCCCGGCGCGAAGGCCTGGTGATGGGCGACTAAGGCTGGATGGCTTGGCCGCCGCCGGCAGCGCGGCGCCTTGGCGTCACAGGCGCCTTCGGGTCGCGTCAAGGCACCGCCGGGCTGCTGCCTTCAGGCTCGCCGGCTGGTCATTGCAGCCTTTGCAAAAATGGCGGCTTTGCCGGCCGAAGCCAAGCGCTTTTAGCCAAAGCGTGCTGGTTTTGCCCCGCGAGCCTATTTCAAGCATCAAACAGACCTCTGGCGCAGGCAGAGTCTGCGCAGCAAGCTATAAATTCAGTAGCTACAAGCCACCCGCGGCGTTAAATTTCGCGATGCAAAGCCGGGACGATGCCGCCCCAGCCCTTGTTCAAGCAAAAAATGCCTCATGCGCATGCTCCGCCTGCGCAGGCAGCTATTGAAACCATAGTGGTTCCGACAGGCCGCAGCCGCAAGGCAGGCCAGCAAAAAGGTCCTCTAGTCAGTGCGCAGCGGCTGGGCCGGCGCATCGGGTCCGAC
>JAQGNK010000392.1 GCA_028291905.1 Polaromonas sp. | reverse complement strand
CTACTGAATCCATAGCTGCCTGCGCAGTCACTGCATGCGCCAGAGGCCTGTTTGATGCTGAAAATGTGTTTTTTGGTTAAAACAGATGCGCTTTAGCAGACGACGAAAGTGCCGCAGCTTGTATTTTCAAGCCTTTTGGGCCTCCAGCGCAGACAACCACAGCGCAAACAGCTATTAATTCAATAGCAAAATCAATAGAAAGTGAAAGTCAGCATGGCGGCAATACCGTCAAATTTGCGTATGCTCGACACCCTTGCGTACCAACCCTTGAAAATTGAACCCCATGAAGACAAAAGCAGTACTCGAACAAACCGACATCAAGGCAATTGCCGCCGCCGCCGAGGCCGAAGCCCTGAAGAACAACTGGGCCGTCACCATCGCCATCGTCGATGACGGCGGCCACCTGCTGCACCTGCAGCGGCTCGACGGCGCGCCGCCGACTTCCGCGCACATCGCGCCGGCCAAGGCCAACACCGCCGCCATGGGCCGGCGCGAGAGCAAGGTATATGAAGACGTCATCAACGGCGGCCGCATCTCGTTTCTGTCGGCGCCCTACATCCAGGGCATGCTCGAAGGCGGCGTGCCCATCATGAAGGACGGCCAGTGCCTGGGCGCGGTGGGTGTCAGCGGCGTGAAATCGACCGAGGATGCGCAGGTGGCGCGCGCTGGCATTGCCGCCATCGGACTGTGACAGCCAGGCATCTGGCAGTTCAGTCCAGCGCCTGACGTTGGAGCGTATCCGTTTTGACCGGCAAATAATTTTCAGGCATCAAACAGGCCTATGGCGCATGCACAGCCTGCGCCCGAAGCTACGAATTCAGGAGCATAAAGCGGCCGGCGGCGTTGAATGCCTTGGTGGCAGCTCAGTTTGATTCCGCTCTAAAAAGCCGACCCTGGGTCGGCTTTTTCAATGGGCTGCGGCGCTTTATCCTGGCGATGGAAAAAAAGCCTGGCTATTCGACTCTGGTAAGAGTCCATGGCTGGCAAAAACGACCTTGGGGCTGTTGACCCGGATCGTCCCACGATGAAACACTTGAAAGCCCGGCAGGGCGCCTGCCGGCTTATTTTTTATTTGGTCAGGATCAGCTTGCCCAGGCGCGTGGCCTGCAGCCGGTAGGTCAAGCCGTTGTGGCTGATGTCGACCGCCTTCTGGCCGCGCAGCAGTTCGGTGCTGTCCACGCAGGCAGGACGCGTATCGGCGGCCTGCTGGCTCGCTGCAGCCGGGGCAAGGTTCGATACCAGCGCCGGCCGGCTGGAATTCACGCTGCCTGCAGGAATGTGCGCTTGGGACATGGTGAGGGATCCTTCAGTTTTTCGGTTCGGTGATGAAACCAATCTTGCGCAGGCCCGCCTGCTGCGCCGCCGCCATCGCCTGGGCCACGCGCTCGTAGCGAACCGACTTGTCGCCCCGGATGTGCAGGTCGGGCTGCGGGTTCTGGCTGGCGGCGGCCTTCAGCCGGGGCGCCAGTTCGTCGTCAGCGACCTTGGCATCGTTCAGGAAGTAGCTGCCATCGGCATCGACGCTCAGCCGCACCGTTTCGGGCTTGACCAGCTCCTGCTCGTTGGTGGCGCGGGGCAGGTCGATGTTGACCGAGTGCTTCATGACCGGCACGGTGATGATGAAGATGATGAGCAGCACCAGCATCACATCGACCAGCGGCGTCATGTTGATCTCGTTCATCACCTCGTCGGTGTCGTCCTGGGTTCCGAAGGCCATGCTCAGCTCCCTTTTCGCATTGCCACGACATTGGCCGAGACCGGGCCGGCCACGCGGGCGCCGGTCACGAAATAGGCATGCAGGTCATGGGCGAAGCGGTTGAGCTTGCCGCTGACCGACTTGTTGCCGCGCACCAGGGCGTTGTAGCCGAGCACCGCCGGAATCGCCACGGCCAGGCCGAGCGCGGTCATGATGAGGGCTTCGCCGACCGGGCCGGCCACTTTGTCGATGCTGGCCTGGCCGTTCAGGCCAATCGCCACCAGTGCATGGTAGATGCCCCAGACGGTGCCGAACAGGCCGACAAACGGCGCGGTCGAGCCGACCGAGGCCAGCACGGCCAGGCCGGCCTGCATCTTGGCAATGATGTCGTCAATCGAGTTGCGCAGGCTGCGCGTCACCCATTCGCTCAGGTCGAGCGCGTCATGCAGCTGGGGCTTGGCGCCGTCCTTGTGCAGCACGTGGGCAGTAGCTTCGCGGCCTTCGACGGCGAGCAGACGGAACGGATTGGCCGGGTCGGTGCCGAACTTGGCCAAGCCGTCGGCGAAGTCGGCGCTGTGCCAGAAGCTTTCGGTGGCCTTGGCCTGGCTTGACAGCCGGCGCAAATCGAGCGCCTTGATGATGATGACCATCCAGGAAGCCAGCGACATGAGCAGCAGCAGCACGGCGACGCTTTTGGTGACGATATCGCCTTGTGACCAGACGTGGGCAAGGCCGAATTGGGTTTCCATTTTTCTAACGACTCCGGGAGATTAATCAAGCTTAAAAGAAATGGGTGCGTTGACCCACATTTCCACCGCAACGCCGTCGCGCTTGCCAGGGACATAACGCCATTTATGAAGAGCGGTGTTCAATGCAATCTCGTCCAGACGCGAAAAGCCGCTGGACTTTTGAATGTCGGCTTTTTTTGCCAAACCATCGACACCCACCAGCACCCGGATGATGACTGTGCCCTGTTCGTACAGTTGCTTGCTGAGCTTCGGATAAGGAGGCAACGGATTCTGCAGGTAGTCAGCATCACTCGACGGCAGCTGGATGGCCGGCGGCGCTGGGGGTGCTGGCGGGGCAGGAGGCGCGGGCGGCGCCGCTGGCGCAGCCGCTATCGGCGCTGGCGCTGGCTCGGCCGGGGCCAGGTTGCCTGTGGGGGCATTGGGCGACGGCGTCGGGTCGGCGATGGCCAGCGGCCTTTGCGGCTGGACAGCAGGTTTGACGACAGCTTTTCTCTCCACGGCAGGCGCGGGCTTGACCTGGGGTTTGGGCGGTGCCGGGGGCACGGGTGGGGCCGGCGACGCGGGTTCGACCTTGGGCGCGGGCGGCTCGATGAACTGCGCCAGCACCTCGGCCGGGACGATCAGCTCGGCTGCGCGCAGCACCAAGCCGCTTTGCAAGGCCCAGATCAAGCCCACGTGCAGGGCCACCACCGACAGGGCAATCACTGCATTGCGGCTGATACGTGGGCTGGGCATGTCTGCGCGAAGAAGAGGGGAACCTGAAAAGGTGGCGGCGTTCATCAAGGGTCAGGGTTGAGGAAAAGGCAAGTTTGCACCGGTGTGCAACGGCTTGGATCAGGGTTAGCGGCGAAAAATCCACCAGGCACAGCCGACAACCAGAACCAGGCTGCCGGGCAGGGCGGCGATCAAAACGCCTGGGTGTTCCAT
>JAQGNK010000372.1 GCA_028291905.1 Polaromonas sp. | reverse complement strand
CGCGCCGCCAGCGCCGCCGGCATCACCGCCCAGGCCGGGCGTGGCGCCCGAGGCGTCGGGCGCAAGGCTGGAGATGGCGGTCTGGTTGGCGGTGATGGGCGCGATGCGGATCTGCGGCGCCAGGCGGCTGGTCACAGCCCAATATTTGTCGTTGCGGCCGCTGAAGCGCTCCAGGATCTGGGCTTCGGCCTGCTTGAGCACGCTGGGCGGAAAGCGCGAGGTGGTGGTGAGCGACAGCACGCCGCCAGAGGTTTCGCCCTTGTCGATGCCGGCGGTGCTTTCATCGAACACGCCGACGAAGTGGATATGGCGGAACTTGAAGTCGTTGGTGGCGGCGTTGCGGGCCAGCCGGATTTTTTCAGGAATGTAGTAGAAGACCGGCGCCTTGCGCTCTTTCTGCAAGGCATCGTTGTTGCGATCCGGCAGGAAAAGCAGCGTATGCCCCTCGCCCGCCTCATCCTGGATCACAAACTCTTCAAAGCCACCGGTAAAGACCGGCCCTACAGGATCAGACATATCGTGTTCTCCTCTGGTTGGGTTGCTGGGCGCCCCGGTTGCGAGAACGCTCAGCCATCACGAAGAAAGTTTTCAAAACGGGCCATTCATTCGCGATGCGCGGATTTATACGCCTGCCATCCCGCCACCTCAATCACCCACGCGGGCCGGCGGTTACAAGCCGTATCCAAATCTATGTCGCCAGGCAGATTTCTACCAACAGTCTCTTGCAGCGTGTTTGCGCATGCCCTTGCAAGCCTTGTAGATCCAGCATTGCAGATGGATCAGCTTGACAGCCGACGGCCAGCCGGCCGGCCTTGCTTTGTTGCAATTTGCTGCAATAGAGACGGCGGCGAAGTAACCTGCGCGCGAACCCGCGGCGCTGTCGGGCACTCAAAGACCTGGGTCCATCGCACCAATCTTGACCGGGGTCAATACAGGCCAGAGGCTGCCGCCGCAAGATAAGCGCTCAGTCGGGCAGCCTTCATGAAACTCAAACTCACAACAGGAAAAGATCATGTTCAACCATATTCTTCTGGCCACCGACGGCTCCGCCGCCTCCGAACATGCCGCGAAAATGGCAGCCGACATGGCCCGCATCCATGGCGCCAGGCTGACCTCGGTCTATGTCGTGGACCCGTATCCCTACCTGGGCATTGGGGAGTCCAATCCGATGGGCTTTCAGTCCTACATGGCGGCGGCCCAGCAACATGCGGCGCAGGCGCATGCCAAGGTGGCCGAACTGTGCCGCCAGGGCGGCGCGCTGGTGCCGCTGCAAGCCCGCATCTCGGAAGACCTGACGGCCGCCGACGGCATCGTGCAGATGGCGAAAGCCGAAGGCGCCGACCTGATCGTCATGGGCTCGCACGGGCGCACCGGCCTGGCCCGGCTGGTGGTGGGCAGCGTGGTGTCCAAGGTGCTGGCCGCCACGTCGGTGCCGGTGCTGGTCGTGCGGTAGGAAGACAGCAATGAGCGATGGACAACTCCACCTGCCCCCGCCGCGCAAGCTGTGGGTCCGGGCACTGCTGATGATTTTGCTGGCCGCTGCCTTTCAGCTGGCCGCATCGGTGCTGCTGTTTGTGGCCGTGGTGCAGCTGGTGCTGGCCGTGTCGGCCGACACGCCCAACGCACGCCTGCAGGCGCTTGGCTGCAGCCTGGGCCGCTACCTGGCGCAAGTCGCTGCGTTTGAAAGCTTCGCAAGCGAAGAGCTGCCCTTCCCGTTCAGCGCATGGCCGCCAGCTGATAGCCAAATCAGCCTTTAGCGGAGGCCACAGCTGCGCCTTCAGCTATTCCTTCGATAGCATTTTGGTTCGCCCGGCGCGCATCAGCGCAGCCGCACCATGGCATGCGCATCGCCCTCGCGCCACTCCAGCAGCGCGCCCAGCGCAGCCAGCAGGGCCGGAAAATTCGCATGGCCGTGTTCCCGTGGCTCAAAGGTGGCGTCCAGCCGCTTGACCATCTGCCAGAGGTCGGCCTGGCTCACCCAGTCGTCGCTGCGGGCCTGGGCCATCAGGCGCAGGGCATGCCTGCAGATGTCGATGGCCGGATCAGCCTGGAGCCCTTCGGCGGGCTGGGGCAGCTCTTCAAACAAGTTGTCGTAGTAGCGAAACGCGTGGCAGCTCCGGGCCCAGTGGCGGTTGGTGTTCTGCCGCGTGGCAACGCCGATGACGCTGCGCCCGGCCGCCTTGATCTTCTGCGACAGCGGCATGAAGTCGCTGTCGCCGCTGACGATGATGACGGTGCCGATGTGCCCGAGACGGCCGATGTCTTCCATCGCGTCCAGGCACAGCTTGATGTCGGCGCCGTTCTTGGCGGCGCCGCCCGGCGGAAACAGCTGGATCAGCTCGACCGCGTTTTGCAGCAGCGCATCGCGGTAGCGGCCGAAATACTGCCAGTTGCAGTAAGCCCGGTTGATGGCCACTGGCCCATAGGACGCGGCCAGCTCGACCACGGCCTGGATGTCGATCAGCGGCTCCTGCACCCGGAAACGGTTGTCCTGCTTGCTGTACATCCCTTCCTGGCGGGCCTCGCACAGGCTGGCATGCAGGTTTTCAAAATCCCAGTAAAGGGCCACCGAGGGTTGTGGTTCGCTGCTGGCGCGCTGGCGCATGAAAAGCTCCTGGATAAACACGGCATGCTAACCGCGCCGGTGCGCCAAGCCCCCGGAGCCTGGGCGGCACAAGGAGCGTGCGCTGCGAAGCGGCCGCGCCGGTCCATTTATCACTGGCCTATCTTCCTCATGCACGCCTTCTGCCGCTCAAGCTCCTGGCGCGGAATCATGCTGGCTGGCAAATGCTGCTCAACTCTGGCGGGCTTGAATCGAATTCGTGAGCGGCCCCCGTCCCGGCCTTTCCCAACGGGGGAAGGAAAAAGAAACACGGGAGCAGTGGCAAACTTGCGCGGTTGAGCATGAAAAGTGGCCCCAGCGCAGGCATTGCTTGCGCAAGCAGCTACTGATTCGATAGCGAGCCAAATGCCGGGTTGCCGTTGCCGTTGCGAGTCAGCGTGATTGCGCTCCTAGCGCGTCAGGCTGGCCCTGGCACCTTGCAAGGTCATGCCCGCCGTGGTGCTGCCTTGCGCGGTGGCGGCCTGCGCCTGCTGTTCCCACTGCCGGGCAGCGGTCACGGTGTCTTTGAAAGCCTGGGCGCTTTCGAGCAGCCACTTCTTGTTCTCCGGCGACAGGGCATAGCTGAGCCTGAATTCATCCATCGGCATGCTGTCTTCGCGCACCGCCTTGATCAGCCGGTCCACTTCGCCGGCGGCATGCGCGGGCGTTGAGAGCAGCACCAGCCGGCTCATCTTGTCAGGGTTGTTGGGCACATGGCAATTGACGCACTGCGATTCGCGCAGCTGCACCGCCAGGTCGCGGTAGCGCTTGTCCATGGTGGCCATGTGCGGGTTGTCGGCACGGTACACCCCGTCGAACAGCGTCACCGCAGGCTGGGTCTTGCCCTGCTCGTCGGTCCACAGCCAGGGGCCTTTGTACTTTTCCTGCTTGACCGCCACCACCTGCTGCAAGGAGGGCGTGGGCGCCTGGTCGGTGAACTGGGCCACCCGGATCAATGCGGTCTCGGGGTTGACCCAGAGCATCAGCGCATTGGCGTTTTCATACATCGCCCACTTGGCCTCGTCATGCCAGAAGGGATAGGGAAATTGGCCCGCCGGCAAGCGGTTGCGAAAAGCTGCCTCCAGCCGCACCAGAAACATCTTTTCATCGGCCACCCACTCGATGCTGTGCTTGCCGTTGAACATGAAAAGCGGCGCATACATGCTGGTCCAGACATCGGGCGCGAACTGCGTCAGGTTGGTCTGCCGGATAGTGGCGTTGGGTGCCTTGCTCTGCCGGCCCCACAGCAAAAACTTGGGCAGATGCGAGCGCAGCGTGCTTGGCCCGAACAAAGCCTGGCGACAGGCGGTGTAGGCGGCAATATCGCCAGCCGGTGCCAGCGGGCAGGCTTTGCCCAGTTCGGCGGCAATGCCGACGGCAGCCTGGCGCACGAGCGCGGAAGGCTGGGGCGCGTCCTGCGCCAGGGCGCTGCCTGAAAGCCCCGCCGCAGCCAGGGCCAGGCTGGCAGCGTTAAGCCAGCCGCGACCGCAAACCCGCAGGTCATGTTTGAAAATCGACTTGGGAAAAAATACCTTCATTTCTTTTTACTCTTTCGTGTAAGCCAGCAAGGTCATGTATTCCGCAGGCTCCGCCTTGACCCAGCTCTTCACGCCAACCGCCGCCAGCACTGCGGCTGCCTCGGCGCTGTCGTCGAGCAAGGCATCCTGCAGCTGCCGCACCACCGCCGCCGGCACGCTGGGCGCCGCCAGCAGCGACCAGTTCACCATGGGCTGCGTTTCGGCGAGCACGCGCCCGCCGTCCTCTATCCATTTCTTGGCAATCGTTGGGTTGACCACGCCAATCTGCCCAAAACCGCTCTTGATGAACTGCGCAACCTCTTCCTGAAATTTCGCATGGGTCACGGCGCTGGGCGTGACTTTTTGCTGGCGCAATTCGGCCAGGGCCACGGCGCTGGTGGCCGCCGACGCGTCGGGCATGACGATTTTTTTGCCGTTGGCATCGGCCAGCGTTTTCAGGGGCGAGTCCTTGACCACGATAAAGGCCGCCTTGTAGGGGTCGGCGCGCCTGACGACCGGCTGGTAGCCGTGGTCGCGCACCAGCTTGGCCAGCTGGTTGACCGACTTGCCAAACACCAGTTCGGGCTTGACGGCACCCTGCGCCAGCACCATGAAGCGCTTGATATCGACAATGGGCTCGACATTGATCGCCTTGCCCTTGAGTTGATGGCTCAGGAAGTCGCCCAGCGGGCGGTAGCGGGTCAGCAGCAAAAACGAGTTGGTTTCGCCGGTGACTGCCTCGTTGATGACCAGGCGCCAGCTGCCGGCAGCGACAGGCGACGGTGTTTTCTTGGCGGCTGCAGGCGCCTGCGCCCAGGCATTTTGCAGCCCCGCTGTTGCGGCAAGGCCCAGTGAAGCAGTGGTAACCGACAGGAAATGCCGCCGGGCTAGCAAAAAAGAGGTTGTCATAAAGATTGTAATCAGTTGTTAAAAAATTGCTCGCCACGCACGCATCAATGAAAAAAGAGAGCTTGTTTGAAATTCCTAAATTTATATTTCAAATATCAAAAAGTATTTTTTTAATAAGCAAGTCAAGGACTTTTTACACAAAACCTTGTTATATAAAGCAAATATTACACAACTATTTCACATAAGTTGCCAATATAACAAATTATTACTTTCAAAAATAAGATAAACAGAAAAAAGCTTTAAGGCTTTTTGCGCTGAAACTGTCATTTCTTGTTTGGCGCACAGCCAGTTTTGTTTCCGAAATTACGCCATGCAGAAAGCTAAAAAGACCGGTTTTGTTACAAACGCCAGCGCCTGCGCCGTTTTCAGAGGCAGCGTATGCTGCAGTTTTTCAAGCCAAGGAGACCTCCATGCCGCCACGCCTCAGCGCCCAGGATTTCGACCAGGAACTGTTGATTCTTTTTGATGCCTATGTCCACGGCAGCCTGGACCGGCGCGGTTTTCTGGCGCAGGCG
>JAQGNK010000371.1 GCA_028291905.1 Polaromonas sp. | reverse complement strand
TGTTGTCCAGAGTCAAAAGGGCGGTCATGCAGCGCTCCCAAGGTAGGCTTCACGCACGCGCGGGTCGGCACGTACGGCGGCCGGCTCGCCGCTGGCGATGACGCGGCCCAGTTCAAAAACGGTCACGACATTGGAAATGCCAAAGACCACATCCATGTCATGCTCGACCAGCAGCACCGATACGTTCCAGCGAGAGGTCAACGCCTTCAGGTGTTTTGCCAGGTCATGCGACTCCTGCACCGACAGGCCGGCCATGGGCTCGTCGAGCAGCAGCACGCTGGGCCGGCCCACTAGCGCCAGTGCCAGGTCAAGCCGGCGCTGCTCGCCGTAGCCCAGGTCTTCGGCGATGACGTCGGCCATCGGCATCAAATCCAGCTCGCGCAGCACTGCGTCCGCATCGGCGCTGGAATCGGCTACGCCCATCTTGTGCGAGGCCAGTTCCACCTGCCGACGCACTGGCATCTGGCCAAAAATGCTGGTGCGCTGAAAGCTGCGCGACAGGCCGCGCATGCGCCGGGCCACCGGGCCGAGTTCGGTCACGTCCTGGCCGCCGAGCTGGACCTTGCCGCGCGTCAGCCGCACGCGGCCGGTGATGGCGTCGATCACGGTGGATTTGCCGGCGCCGTTGGGACCGATCAGGCCACGGATCTCGCCGCGCCTGAGTGTCAGGGATACGCCGTCCACGGCCTTGACGCCGCCATAGTGAATGGCCACGTCGTCGGCTTGCAGTACAAATTCGCTCATGGGGGTTCCTTTCAGTGTGCGGTTCGGGCAGCGGGCGCTGACGGCTTGGCCGGTACGGCCTGAACCGCTTGCGTGGCGTGCGGGGCCTGCGCGGCCGCTGCGAGGGGCTTGCGCTTGCCCTTGAACAGGCGGCCCAGCGCCCCGGCCAGGCCGGTGGGGGAAAACATGATGACGGTAATCAAGGCAATCCCGAAAATCGCCATCCAGTGGTTGGCATAGTCGCCCAACACGTCCTTGGCCAGGAAATACACGATGGCACCCAAGGGCGGTCCCCACAAGGCCTTGTAGCCGCCGACGATGACCATCATCAGTGCCACGCCGGACACGCTCCAGTGCAGGCTTTCGGGCGACACGAAGCCAGTGTTCAGCGCCGTCAGGGTGCCGGCCACCGACGTGATGCCCGCCGACACGGCGAACAGCGCGGCGCGCGGCAGCAGGGTGCGGATGCCGATGAAACGCGCCCGCTCCTCGTTGTCCCGCACCGCCTCGGTGATGGCGCCGAAGCGGCCATGCAGGACCAGTGCCAGAGCGCCCATGCAAAGGATCAGCACGGCCCAACTCAGCATGAACATGTGGCTCGGCTGGACAATGGCCGACATCGGAAAGCCAAACAGGGTGCTGGGCCATTCGACGTTCATGCCGTCGGCCCCACCGGTCAGGCCGCGCGAGCGGTTAGCCGTGAGGAAGAACATCTGGCCGACCGCCAGCGTTAGCATGCCAAAGGCAATGCCCGGCACCCGCACGATGACCAAGCCCAGCAAAAAGGCGAATCCGGTGATGCCCAGCACAGCCAGCACAATGGCCGCTTCGGCCGGCACTGCCTTGAGCTGCAGCAGGATGCCGACGATGTAGCCGGCCGAGCCGAAGTAGGTAGCATGACCGAAGCTGGCCATGCCGTTTTGGCGCAGTAGCAGGCCCACGCCCAGGGCGAAGATGGCATAGATCGTGGCCTGCGTCAGCAGCGACAGCACGGTGCCCGAGCTGACCATGAAAGTCAGCGCGAGGCCGGCGGCCAGCGCGGCCCCGGAAAATGAAAAGATGCGTGAAATGGACATGATGAATTCGTCTTTCAGGTACGGCTGCCGGCAAAGCCCGCAGGCTTCCACAGCAAGATGGCAACCATGAGCGCAAACGGCAGCACGGCCGACAAGTTGGGCAGGTACACGGCCCCCAGCGACTGGATCAGTCCCAGCACCAGCGCCGCCACGAAGGCGCCTGACAGGCTGCCCAGCCCGCCGATGACCACGACGACAAATGAGTCGATCAGCACGTCGCTGCTCATGGCAGGCGACAGCGCCAGGAAGGGCGCGGCAACCACGCCGGCCAGGCCCGCCAGCGCGGTGCCCAGGCCGACCACGCCGGCGCTCAGTGCATCGGTATTGACGCCTTGCATGGCAGTGGTGGTAGGGTCGGTGCTGGAGGCCCGCACGAACAGACCGATGCGCGAGTGCTTCAGCCACAGGCTCAGGCCCAGCGCCACGCCCGCGCCGACCGCTATCACGCCGATGCGGTAGGCCGGCACGGCGGTGCCGAACAGGTCGACCGAGAAATTAAGCGCCTCGGGCGTGGCCACCGACAGGTTGCTCTTGCCCCAGACGGTCTGCACGCAATCCTCGATCACCAAGAGAAGGCCGAAGGTGACGAGCACCACGGTCAGCGGATCGCGATCCTGCAGCAGGCGAAAGCCGTAGCGGTCCAGTAGCACGCCGAACACTGCCATGATGGCCGGCACTGCGATGAGTGCAACCCAGAAATTGCTCTGAGTAGCAATGGTGAAAC
>JAQGNK010000356.1 GCA_028291905.1 Polaromonas sp. | reverse complement strand
CCCGAATGGGTTCGGACATGCCGGCCGACCATGACGTTCTCAAGTGCCGTCATGTCGGCGAACAGCCGGATATTTTGGAACGTGCGGGCAATCCCGGCCTTGGCCACCTCATGCACCGCCGTCGGCTTGTAGGGCTTGCCGGCCAGCTCGAAGGTGCCGCTGTCGGGCGTGTACAGGCCGGTCAGCACGTTGAAGAACGTCGTCTTGCCGGCGCCGTTCGGGCCGATCAGGCCATACACCTGGCCGCGCTCGATCTTGATGCCGACATCGCTGAGGGCCTGCAGGCCGCCAAAGCGCTTGGAAACACCCGAGACATTCAGAATGGTTTCGCTCATGTCCATTCTCCTTAAGGATTGATTGACTGGATGGGGTCTTTGCCAGCGCGCTTGTTCAGCGACTTGCCGTGCTCGGGCGACGGCCACAGGCCGCGCGGGCGCATCAGCATGACGGTGATCATGGCCAGGGCAATCAATAGCTGGCGCAGGATTGACGAGTCGAGCCGGCCGTCGGTCATGGCCTGCAGCGGCCCGGCCACATGGCGCAGCACCTCGGGCAGCGCGGCCAGCAGCAGCGCGCCCAGAATGACGCCCGGCAAATGTCCGATCCCGCCCAGCACCACCATGGCGACGATCATGATCGACTCCATCAGGCTGAACGATTCGGGCGAGACAAAGCCCTGGAAAGCGGCGAACATCGAACCCGACACGCCGCCGAAGGTCGCGCCCATGCCGAAGGCCAGCAGCTTCATGTTGCGGGTGTTGATGCCCATTGCCTTGGCGGCGATCTCGTCTTCCCGGATCGCCATCCAGGCGCGGCCAATGCGGGAATTTTCCAGCCGGTAGCAAAGGATGACCGAGAAGATCACCAGCGCGAGGAACAGGTAGTAGTACATCGACACCGAGGTGAACTCGAAGCCGAAGAAGGTGTGCGATTTGCCCAGGTCGAAGCCGAAGAACTTCATCGAGTCAATCTGGCTGATGCCCTTGGGGCCGTTGGTCAGGTTGATCGGGCGGTCCAGGTTGTTCAGGAACACCCGGATGATTTCGCCAAACCCGAGGGTGACGATGGCCAGGTAGTCGCCGCGCAGCTTGAGCGTGGGCGCGCCCAGCAGCATGCCAAACAGCCCGGCCAACGCCGCCGCCGCGGGAATGATGGCCCAGATCGGCAAGTGCAGCCCCTCGGGGAAACTCGCCGCAATCCATGGAAACGCTTCGGCAAGATGCGGCGATCCGAGCAAGGCGAACAGATAGGCGCCGACAGCAAAGAAGGCGACATAGCCCAGGTCCAGCAGGCCGGCGTAGCCGACCACGATGTTCAGCCCCAGCGCCAGCAGCACATACAGCAGCGCCATGTCGACAATTCGCACCCAGGCATTGCCCCCCTGCTGCAGGATCATCGGCAGCACCAGCAAGGCCAGCGCGACGATTAGGAAAGTGGCTATTTTTTTGGTTTTCATCAGAATTTCTCCTTGTGTGTCGGTTGCTTGGCCGGGCCCTACGCCCGGTCTGCCACACGTTCACCCAGCAAGCCCGAAGGCCGCAGCGTGAGCACGAAAATCAGCACGATGAAGGCGAAGATGTCGGAATACTGGCTGCCCAGCACCCCGCCGGTCAGCGGGCCGATGTAGCCGGCGCCAATTGATTCGATAAGCCCGAGCAAAATGCCGCCCAGCACTGCGCCGCCCAGGTTGCCAATGCCGCCGAACACGGCAGCGGTAAAGGCCTTCAGGCCGGGGAGGAAGCCCATGGTGTGCTGTGCGGTGCCGTAGTTGGAGGCATACATCACGCCGGCCAGCGCGGCCAGGATGGCGCCGATGACGAAGGTGGCGGAAATCACGGTGTCGGGCCGCACGCCCATCAGCGCGGCAACACGCGGGTTCTCAGCGGTGGCCCGCATGGCGCGGCCCAGCCGGGTGTAATGCACCAGCCACATCAGCACCGACAGCGATACCGCCGTGGCGCCCAGGATGAACAGCTGGGTCACCGTGATGACGGCGCCGCCGACCTGGAAAGGCTCGGACGGCAGCAGCGTCGGATAAGGCTTGTAATTGGGCTTCCAGATGATCATGGCCAGCGTCTGCAGCAGCAGCGACATGCCGATGGCGGTGATCAGGGGGGCCAGCTTGGGCGAATTTCGCAGCGGCCGGTAGGCCACTTTCTCGATGGTGAAGTTCAGCGCGCTGCAGACGATGAAGGCGATCAAGAGGGCCACCAGCAAGATCACCCAGCCCGGCGCGCCGGGCATGGCCTCCTGCATCAGGCCGATGATGGTCCAGCTGGTGAGCGCCCCGACCATCAGCACTTCACCATGCGCGAAATTGATCAGGTTGATGATGCCGTACACCATGGTGTAGCCCAGGGCGATCAGGGCGTACATGCTGCCCAGGACCAAGCCGTTGATGATCTGCTGTAGCAAAACTTCCATACTTCCCTCCTAATATTTGAATTGGTCAACCCTGCTTGCGCCGGGCACTCGTGGGATCACCATGAGGACACGCGAGTTAACAAAAAGCCCGCCTGTCGCCCATGCGAATAAAGGGCGAAGCTGGCGAGCTGATGCGCAAATTGTAGCGATAGCGCTCTAGCGAGAATCGCGCCAGAGAATGTGTTTTCGCCGGGTTTACCCTTTAGAAATCGGATAATCGACGCTTGGATAAGGGTCTATCAGCGAGTTTTCTCGTGCATCACTTTTTCTGATGGTTTTTTGACTTCAACTCATTCAACTTATCGGCAATCCGTATTTCCAGGCCCCGGTTCACCGGCCGGTAGAACTCAGGGGCGGCCATGCCTTCGGGCCAATAATTCTCGCCGGCGGCAAAGCCGTCCGCCTCATCATGCGCATAACGGTAGTTTTTGCCGTAGTCGAGCTCTTTCATGAGCTTGGTGGGCGCATTGCGCAGATGCAGGGGTACCGGCCGGGTGCCATCTTTCTTGATGAAGGCCTTGGCTTCATTGAAGGCCTTGTACAGCGCGTTCGACTTGGGCGCGACCGCCAGATAGACCACGCACTGCGCCAGCGCCAGCTCGCCTTCCGGCGAGCCCAGGCGCTCATAGACTTCGGCGGCATCGAGCGCCATGCGCAGCGCGCGCGGGTCGGCCAGGCCAATGTCTTCGCTCGCCATGCGGAGCAGGCGGCGCGCCAGGTAGCGCGGCTCCGCACCGCCGTCGAGCATGCGCATGAACCAATAGAGTGCGGCGTCGGGGTCAGAACCGCGCACGGATTTGTGCAGCGCCGAAATGGTGTCGTAAAACTGCTCTCCGCCCTTGTCGTAGCGGCGCAGGCGCTCGCCCAGCACCTTGAGCAGCCAGGCGTCGCTCACTTCGCTGATATTTTCGGCCCTGGCCGCCACGCTCAGCGATTCGAGCGTGTTGAGCAGGCGCCGGGCGTCGCCGTCAGCATACGCCACGAGCCGTTCAATCGCTTCATTTGCTATTTTTTCAATAGCTGGCAGCGCATGCTCCACCTGCGCCCTGGCTATTATTTTCTTGAGATCATCGTTTGTGAGGGGCTGCAGCACATACACCACCGCCCGCGACAGCAAGGCCGAATTCACCTCGAACGACGGGTTTTCAGTGGTCGCGCCAATGAAGGTGAACAGGCCGCTTTCGACATGCGGCAAGAACGCATCCTGCTGGCTTTTGTTGAAGCGATGCACTTCATCGACGAAAACGATGGTGCGCTTTGCCCGGCCTTCGCCCTGCCCTTGCCAGATGCTCGCCTGCTCGACCGCCTCGCGAATGTCCTTGACGCCGCCCAAGACTGCCGAGATGGTAATGAAGTGCGCATCGAAGCTGCTGGCCATCAGCCGGGCAATCGTGGTTTTGCCGACACCGGGCGGGCCCCACAGGATGCAGCTGTGCGGCTCGCCGGATTCAAAGGCAATCCGCAGCGGCAGGCCGTCGCCGAGCAGATGCTGCTGGCCGATGACTTCGCCAAGGTTCTTCGGGCGCAGCCGCTCGGCCAGGGGGATGTGGGAGGTGGTGGGCTTTGCCAAGATGAATGCGCCAGGCTGAAAGAAAAAAGCGTTCGCCCGCCAGCCTGCAGGCTGCGTTTTGAATTACTACCGGACCACGTCCGCGCCCTTGGGGGCCTTGAAGTCGAATGTGTCCTTGGGCAGCGCCGGGTTGACCTCGACTTTGCTGAAGCTCAGCACCGAGCGCTGGCCGAAGCTGTCGAGAATTTCCAGCGCAGCCAGGCCGGCCGGTTTCTCATTGGCGCGAAAACCCACCCGAACCGACTGCAACTGGCCCTCCTTGGCTTTGGGCGTGGCCACGACCCATTCCAGGCCGTCCTTCTCGGGCGCGGCCGCCAGGGTGAAATCAGCCTGCAGCGCACGCAGGTCGGGTGCCGCGGCAATCAGGGCGGCAGGGGTGGAGCCGAGGGCGGCGGCCTGCTTGCGCGCCGTGACCTGGTTCAGGTCAGCGTCATAAAGCCACAGCGTCTGGCCGTCGGCCACGATGCTTTGCTCGAACGGCTTCTTGTAGACGAACTTGAAGCGGTTGGGCCGCGAGAACTCGAAGGTGCCGCTGGAGCTTTTGCTGCGGACGGCCTGGCCGTCCTTGGCCGGCGCCGTCACGACCTGGGTGAAGTCGGCGCGGCCGCTGCTGACCGCCTGAACAAAGATTTCAAGGCTCTGCAGCCCGTCAGCCCATGCAGTACCTGCGCAAGCAGCTATTAAAAAAGTAGCAAAAAAACGCTTCATCAGTCTTACTCCGCCCGTGCGGGCACCAGGATTTCGCGCTGGCCGCTGCCGCTCATGGCGCTGACCAGTCCGGCATTTTCCATGTCTTCCACCAGCCGGGCGGCACGGTTGTAGCCGATCTTGAGGTGGCGCTGCACCAGGGAGATGCTAGCCTTGCGGTTTTTGAGCACCACTTCGACCGCCTGGTCGTACATCGGGTCTTTTTCGCCACCCGCGTCACCCGCGAGGTCGCCGCCTTCGCCATCGACCGTGCCGCCTTCAAGCACACCATCAATGTAGTCAGGCTCGCCCTGCTGCTTCAGGTAGGCCACGACGCGGTGCACTTCGTCATCGCTTACAAACGCACCATGCACCCGGATTGGAAAGCCAGTACCGCTCGGCATGTAAAGCATGTCGCCCATGCCGAGCAAGGCCTCGGCGCCCATCTGGTCAAGGATGGTGCGGCTGTCGATCTTGCTGCTGACCTGGAAGGACAAGCGCGTTGGAATGTTGGCCTTGATCAGGCCGGTGATCACATCGACGCTGGGGCGCTGCGTTGCCAAGATCAAATGGATGCCGGCGGCACGCGCTTTTTGCGCCAGGCGCGCAATCAGCTCCTCGATCTTCTTGCCGACCACCATCATCAAATCTGCCAGCTCGTCGATGACCACAACGATGTAGGGCAGGCGTTCCAGCGGTTCGGGCTCGTCCGGCGTCAGGCTGAAGGGGTTGTAGATGAATTCTTCACGCTCGGTCGCCTCGTCGATCTTGGCGTTGTAACCGGCCAGGTTGCGCACGCCAAGCTTGCTCATCAGCTTGTAGCGCTTTTCCATTTCGGCCACGCACCAGTTCAGGCCATGGGCGGCCTGCCGCATGTCGGTGACCACCGGCGCCAGCAGGTGCGGAATGCCTTCATAGACACTCATTTCCAGCATCTTGGGGTCAATCAGCAGCAGCCGCACATCGCGCGGGTCGGCTTTGAAGAGCAAACTCAGAATCATCGCGTTGATGCCCACCGACTTGCCCGAACCGGTGGTTCCGGCCACCAGGCAATGCGGCATCTTGGCGAGGTCGGCGACGACAGCATGGCCGGCAATGTCCTTGCCCAGGCCCATGGTGAGCAGCGAGGGCGCGTCGTTGTAGACCTGCGAGCCCAGAATTTCGCTGAGCTTGATCATCTGCCGCTTGGCGTTGGGCAACTCCAGCGCCATGTAGTTCTTGCCCGGAATGGTTTCAATCACCCGGATGGACACCAGGCTCAGGGCGCGCGCCAGGTCCTTGGCGAGGGTGACCACCTGCGAGCCTTTGACACCGGTGGCCGGCTCGATTTCATAGCGAGTGATGACCGGGCCGGGCGCGGCGGCCACCACGCGCACTTCGACGCCGAAATCCTTGAGCTTTTTCTCGATCAGACGCGAGGTCATCTCCAGCGTTTCGGCGGCAACGCTTTCCTGGCGCAGCAAGGCGGCATCGAGGAGACTGACCTGCGGCAGCCTGGAGTCCGACGGAAAAATCGCGGGCATTGAGACAGCTGGCGAAGAATGCGTGGGGGTTTTTGACAATATTGGAGGCGTCACGCCCACTGGCTGCATGGCTGGCGACGGCTGTACCGATGGCAGCGGCGGCACCGACAGCACAGGTTGTAGAGAAGCTGCTGGCGGCATCGGGGCTGACGAGGGTACTGAGGCCACTGGCGCGGTTGCCAAAGTTCCCGGCGCTTGTGGTGTTGGCGCCGGCGCTGTTGGCGATACTGTCGGCTTGACCTTGGCGGTCCGCTCGCTTTTCGGCAGCTCCACCACAGCTGGCTTGATGATGACCGGCGTCGGATGATGTTCCTGCATCTCGATGCGTTCATCCGTCACAGTTTCTTCCCGCTCACGGGCTGCCTTTTTGCCAACTGCAAGGTCTTCGGCAACTGCGCGTTTTTCACGCCGCAAAGTGATGACGCTGTCAATCCGGGCACCCAGGCTCAAGGCGACGCGCGCCCAGGAAAAGTTGAAGACGCCGGCAACCGCAATGATGCCCAGAGCGATGCACACCAGCCCCGAGCCGGCAAATCCCAGCCACTGCACGCCCAGGCTGCCGAGCACATAGCCAATCGCGCCGCCCGCATGGCCGGGCAATCTGAATTCAAACCGGTACAGTCGCGCCCATTCCAGCGCCGCACTGGCTGCCAGCAGCACCAGTAAACCGAGCCAGAAAGCAAGGCGGCTGGTCTGCTGAGAAGGGGGCGATGCCACTGAATTGCCGTGCAGCCCGCGCGTTACCGACAGCAGCCAGGCCCGAATGCCTGCGGCAAGCGCCCACCAGACGGAAAACCCCAGCAGGAAATAGCTGGCATCGGCCACCCAGGCCCCCAGGCGACCGCCCCAATTTTTAGCGGCCAGCAGTGTGCCGCTGGCAGCTTCCGGACTTCCCGATGTTGACCAGGCCGCATCCTGCGGCGAGTAGCTGAGCAGAGCAGAGAACCAGAAGATAAGGCCGACCAGGCCCAGGATGAGGCCTACTTCGCGGGCAAAACGTCTAAAGCCGCCAGGTGCGGCTGCAGCAGGGGAATTTCTGGAGTTCAGGGTATCAAGCGAGTAAGTCATAAACGGGTCTTAGAGCTTAACGCACTTGGTTGACAATTTGGAATTCAGGCACAGCCTGGGAAGACAAGGGATGGGCAGGTCAGCTCAGTGAACTCAGATGCTGTTTGACCAGCAGGGAGCCGTCCTCCAGGGTTTCAATGAAACCACGCTCTTCCAGATCCTTCATTACACGGCTGACCATTTCCCGCGAGGCGCCCACCATTTTGGCAAGATCCTGACGTGAAACCCGGCCTGGAATCACCGCGTTTTCTTGGCCGATTTGCGTATTTTCTCCAGCGGACTCCAATAAAACCCTTGCCACGCGGCCATAAACATCCATCAAGGCCAAGGATTCTATTTTTCGATCCGCCTGGCGCAGGCGCTGCACCAGCCCCCTGAGCACCGCATGCGCCATGGAGTCGCTCTCGGGCATGCAGCGCGCAAATTCGAACTGCCCCAGAACCAGGACGTCGGTCTGCACCTCTGCCACCACCGATGCGGAATGCGGCTCATGGTCTATGAGGCTCATCTCGCCCACATAGTCGCCTGGACGCATGGTAGCCAGGATCACCTCGCGGCCCCGCGCATCGCTGCTGATGACGCGGGCACGGCCTGTCAGCAGAATGGTGAGCGCATTGGATTTCTTTCCCTGCTCGACAATGGGCTCGCCTCGCTTGAAACGTCGTTTGACAATGGCGTTGGCCACAGAGGCCGCCTGACTGGTCGTCAGCATTGAAAAAAGCGGGACCCGGCGAATCAATTCCAGGCTGGAAACCATGGTTGTCATGGGAAAACCCTCCAATCCTTACTACCGACAGCTGTCGGCTGATTTCTTACAATGGCCGCGTTTCGCAGAAAACAGATGTTGTCAAAGTTTTACCTTGTTAAACACATATGCGACCTGACTCTACCTGAGTTCCACTACCTTCCTCATCGGGTTATTCACCATGAAACATTCCAAAGTTCTCATTCTCGGCTCGGGCCCCGCAGGCTACACCGCAGCCGTGTATGCGGCACGCGCCAACCTCCACCCGGTATTGATCACCGGCATGGCCCAGGGCGGTCAGCTCATGACCACAACCGAAGTTGATAATTGGCCGGCCGATGTTCATGGCGTGCAGGGGCCGGAGCTGATGCAGCGTTTTCTGGCTCATGCCGAGCGCTTCAAGACTGAAATCATCTTTGACCACATCAACCAGGTGGACCTTAGCCAGCGACCCTTCACCCTGACCGGCGACAGCGGCACCTACACCTGCGACACGTTGATCATTGCCACTGGCGCTTCGGCCAAATACCTGGGACTGCCGTCCGAAACGGCCTTCATGGGGCGCGGCGTGTCGGGCTGCGCGACCTGCGACGGCTTTTTTTACCGCGAACAGGAGGTCTGCGTGGTCGGCGGGGGCAACACGGCGGTTGAAGAGGCCTTGTACCTGTCCAATATTGCCAGCAAGGTTCTGCTGGTCCATCGCCGCGATACCTTCAAGGCCGAAGCCATCCTGATCGACAAGCTGCATGAAAAGGTGGCCGCCGGAAAGATCGAGCTGAAGCTGCACCAGACCCTGGACGAGGTGCTGGGCGACGCATCTGGCGTGACGGGTATCCGCTTGCGAAGCACAAAAACCGATACCACTCAGGACATTGCACTCAAGGGCTGCTTCATCGCGATTGGACACCATCCCAATACCGACATCTTTACCGGCCAGCTGGAGATGAATGGCGGCTATATCATCACCAAAACCGGTTTGCAGGGATTGGCCACCATGACCAGCGTGCCGGGCGTGTTTGCTGCCGGCGATGTGCAGGACAGCATTTATCGCCAAGCTATCACCAGCGCCGGCACGGGCTGTATGGCAGCGCTGGATGCTCAGCGATTCCTGGAGCAAAACGAGTGATGAATAAGCGCCACCACCGAAATTAATCGAGTAGCCTGCAAAGCTGTCCTAAAGGCTGCTCGAAGCGCTTTTTTTGGATATTTTTGTTTTCGGGCTATAATTTATGGCTTAGCTGAGCATTTGTAGGGTCTGTTTAGCGGATCTGCTTTCAAGTTTTCAGCATCCTATTTTTATTTTTTACGGAGAGTGCGCTCATGGCACGCGTCTGTCAGGTAACGGGCAAAGGCCCGATGGTGGGAAACAATGTTTCTCACGCAAACAACAAAACCAAGCGTCGGTTCATGCCCAACCTGCAGTAC
>JAQGNK010000340.1 GCA_028291905.1 Polaromonas sp. | reverse complement strand
GGGGTGCTGCCATTTTTGCCCCAATGCCTATCGCCCGTCATCCTGGCACTGCAGTGCTGCTTATCCAAAATTCAGGTTACTCCTACACGCCGCTTGCCGCCGTGGAGGCAGCGCGCCGCGTTCTGGGCGGTGAGCAGCGAGCGGGATTTGAGACGCCGGCTTGGCTGTTTGGCGCCGGCTTTGCCGAGACCATTGCTGGCACTCAAATCACCGACCTATAGGGTTGAGAAGGACCGGCCACATGCAAGGTGCTGCATGCTCATCAAAATATTAAACAAGTGAGAAATTTGTTTTCTGGCCTGCTGCGCTGGCTTTGCAAACTACTTATCGGTGCGCTTCGCGCTCTATTTGCCCTGCGAAATCGAGAGCGCTTCCTTCGAATGGCGTGTTGTTTGCCTCCAGCAATTTGGTGCGCAAACTAGGGTGGCGCAGGGCGAGGGCCACTTCGTCGTTCAGACGACTGACCAAGCTAGGCGGCGTTTGAGGTGGCGCGAACAGACCAAATAAAGAATCCAGGTTGGCATCGGCATAACCCAGCTGGGCCAAGGTCGCGACCTCAGGCAGCACTGCGAGGCGCTCGGGGGCGCCCACCGCAAGGGCCGTCAGGCGCCCTGCGCGGATGGCGTCGAGCTGCTGCGCAGCCACGTTGGTCGACAGCACTTCAAAGTGACCGCCCATGGCGTCACTCACCTGCTGGCCGCCTCCCTTGTACGGAACATGCACGATCGCCGCACCGCTGGCCCTGCGCACTCGCTCGAGGACCGTATGGCCTGTTGTCCCCTCGCCGGTGGTGGCCCACCGGATGCCTCCAGGTTGCTCACGCGCCTGCACCAGCATGCCCGCGAAGGTGCGGTGCTGCAGAGCCGCAGTGCCCACGATCAGCACCGGTGTGCGCATCACGCCAGCCACTGGCGTCACGCGGTCCGGCCCGGTAGCATTGCGGCCAGCCTGAGCGGACAGCATCGAGACAGCGCTTGCTGCACCAAAGCCCAGGGTGTGACCGTCGGGCGCGCTGCCCGCCAGCATGCGCATCGCCAGCGTGCCGCCGGCGCCAGAACGGTTCTCGACCAGCACGGGCACCCCCAACTGCGTGGCCAAGCGCTCGGCCAACCCCCGGGCCACCTGGTCGCTGACGCCGCCGGGGGGATAGGCCACCACGATGCGGAGAGGGCGCGTTGGCCACTTCTCAAGCGCGGGGGTGCGCTCTGCCGACCTTTGTTCGATACCTTCTGCGCGCACCCCGAGGAAGCCCGCCAAAGTCAGTGCAGCGATCAGCAGGACCGGACGCCGCATGCGCCAAGCCGCCTTCCCTGCTGCTGCCCTAGGCCTTGCGGGCACAATACTGCACTGCTGTCTCGCGCACCAGCGACATAAAGGTGCCCATGGGCCCTTCGCAATCGGCCTGGCGGTAAACAAACGTGATTGGCGCACCCAGCTTGATCGAGGCGGCTAGCGGCCGGTAGGTAATGGCATGCGGGTGCACGCCCTTCATCGAAGCGGGCACCACCGACAAGCCCATGCCGGAGGCCACCAAATTGAGGTTGGTCATCATGCGGTCGACTTCTGCAGCTAGCTCGACCTCCACGTTCTCGCGAGCGCAGGCCGCAAGCAAGTTGGCATACAGTCCTGGCGCGCCTGGCCGGCGCACAAGAATAAAGCGCTCGCCTTGCAGCTCCGTCAAGGCGACGGGCCCGGCGTTGCCGCGTGCCAAGCGGTGGTCGACCGGGATGGCCAGCACCGACTCCTCCTGCAGCAACTCCTCGAAGGCGACACCCAGCGGACGCGAGACCGGCACACGCAAGAAGCCGCAGTGCAGGCGCGCACTGCTCACGGCCTCGGTGATCTCGGCTGCGTTGTTTTCGCTCACCTCCAGCTGAATGTCCGGATGGCGGCTGCGGCATAGCCGCAGGCACTCGGGCGTGAAGGGGTGGGCAGCGGCCGAGCTGGTGAACCCGATGGCAAGGCGTCCGCGAATGCCTTGTGCAAAGTCCAGCATGCGCCCTTGCATCGCGGCGAAGTCAGCGAGCAACCGGCTTGCTTCCCGCTTGAGTTGGCGACCAGCATCCGTGAGCTCCACGCCCTTGGGATGGCGGTTGAACAACGCCGTTCCCAACTCGGCTTCCAATGCCCTAATCTGCTGCGAAAGGGGCGGCTGCTGGATGCCCAGCGTTTCGGCCGCGCGCGTGATGTGGCGGGCATTGGCAACAGCCATGAAGTAGCGCAAGTGACGAAGTTCGATATGCATGGCGTATGGAGTCAAGATTTTAGACATCTTTGCCATCTCCTCCTGACCTTTTCATAATCGCGCTGACTCACCATAACGACAACACAACGGAGACATTTTCATGAACCTTCCTACTGAGCTAGCTGCTCACCTGCTTACCCCTGGGCGTGCCGCGCCACTGGCTGCTTTGCTTTTTATCGCCGGCTGTGGCGGAGGCACGGATTCCCCCGTACTACCTGCCTCCAGCGAAACCGTCCCCAAAGCCTTTGTCTGCCCGGCAGCCGTGCCTTCAACTGCAACATGCCTGTCAGGCGTCGATTCCAAAGGCGCTTATTACTTGATTGCCAAGCCGGTCGACTGGAATGGGCGCCTGGTGCTGCACGCCCATGGGGGTCCCGACCTGAGCGCCCCGACAAGCGAGCCGGTTGAAGATCTGACCCGGTGGGCCGTTATGGTCAAGGCGGGCTATGCTTGGGCGGGTTCGAGCTACCGCCAAGGCGGCGTCGAGGTGCGTGCTGCCGCTGAAGACACTGAGCGTTTGCGGGGCATCTTTCGCACCCATGTGGCCCAGCCCATCAAGACCATCTTGCATGGCCAGTCCTGGGGCGCCGGCGTGGCGGCCAAGGCCGCCGAGATGTTCACGCCCCTGACAGTGGGCGAGCAGCCCTATGACGGCGTGCTGCTCACCAGCGGCGTGCTGGCCGGCGGTACCCGTTCATATGACTTTCGCACTGACCTGCGGGTCGTCTACCAATACCTGTGCAGCAACCATCCCCGGCCCACGGAGAGTCAGTATCCGCTGAACCTCGGTCTGCCCGCCGGCGTTGCCATGAAGCAGGCAGAGGTGAGCGCACGCGTCAACGAATGCCTGGGGCTGGACAAGCCGGCTGCTCAGCGCACGCCAGCGCAGCAGGCCAAGGTGCAAACGATCGAGAACGTCATCAAGATTCCGGCCAGCGCCATCCAGGCCCACCTCAACTGGGGCACCTTGCACTTTCAGGACATCACCAGCAAGCGCACAGGCGGCGCCAGCCCGTTTGGCAATGCGGGCGTTAACTACACGGGCTCGAGCGACGATGCAGCCTTGAACGCCGGCGTGCTGCGCTACCGCGCCGACCCGACGGCGTACCAGCGTTTTTCCGCCGATACCGATCCGACCGGCCGCATTGCCGTACCCGTGCTGAGCGCCAAGTGGATCAGCGACCCGACAGCTTTTGTTGAGCTCGACGCGCACTTCAAGTCCGTCATGCAGCAAGGCGGCAGCGCCGAGCGGCTGGTTCAGACGTTTACCACCAACGGCACCCACAGCTACATCAGCGACCCGACCTATCCGGCGCTAATGGCCGCCTTGCTGCAATGGGTCGAGCAGGGCACGAAGCCGACGGCGGCCAGCATCGCTGCGGCCTGCCCCTCATTCGAGGCGAAGTTTGGTACCGGCTGCAGCTTCGCGCCCACCTATGCACCCAGCGCATTGGAAACACGGGTGCCCGCGCGCGAGCGGCCTTGATTCGTCGGCGCATGCCCGGACCTCAACGGGCTTGCGTGCTAGGGGCTGTTCTGAAAGTTTGAGAGCCAAGTATTGATGCAGTCAAATCATCTGATTTGGCCAAAATGACCCATGCACGCCACACCTTCACCGATGCGCAATGGCAGCGCATCGAGCCCTCAATGCCGCCGTGCAAAGGCCGCCCTGGTGGGGCGCACAGGCCGTTTTTCGATGCCCTGCTTTGGATGGCCCGTACGGGCTCGCCATGGCGCGACTTACCCGAGCGGCTGGGCACCTGGAGCGTGGTGTACCAGCGCTATGCGTATTGGTGCAAAAAAGGGCACTTCAAGCGCCTTTTCCAAGGCGTGCAGTAGCCCGACATGGAGGAGGTGATGGTCGATTCGACCTGTTGCCGGGCGCATCAATCCTCAGCAGGCGCTCCCAGGAGCTGTGGCCAGCAGGCCATCGGCATTACGCGGGGCGGGCTCAACACCAAAATCCACACTGTGTGCGATGCTCTGGGCAACCCGCTGCGCTTTGTGCTGACTGCCGGGCAGCGCCACGACTCCAAACCCATGCCTGAACTGCTGGGTGGGCTGCAGGCCAAAGCGCTTTTAGCTGGCAAGGCATACGGACTCGGACAAGCTTGTGCTGGCTGCACAAAACCAAGGCATGCAAGTCACCATCCCTTGCCGCGTCAACCGTAAAAAGAACCCGCGCGTGCTGGACCGGCACCGCTACAAGGCGCGCCACCTGGTGGAAAACCTGTTCCAGCGCATGAAGGTCTTTCGCCGCGTGGCCACCCGCTATGACAAGCTCGACGTCACGTTTCTGGGTTTTGTGCATATCGCCGGCACCATGAAATGGCTGCACTGAACTTTCAGAACAGCGCCTAGGCAGAACGTGGCGCTTGCTGCCGAGCTTGCCCGATCGGTCGGGTTGGGGCCTGTGTCCTGGCCCCTGGGGGCTCGAGACGCTCGCGCCATCGATGCTCGCCCGGCTTCAATCGATCTGGTCGTACTGGCCAAGCCGCTGGA
>JAQGNK010000337.1 GCA_028291905.1 Polaromonas sp. | reverse complement strand
GTGGCAAAGGCCAGCAGCCATGGGATCAGGGCGGAAAAACGCGCATCGCCCGCCGCCAGCAGCAGCAGGCCGCCCGCCGCGCCGCCGATGAAGGAGGCGATGCCCATCGGCAGCAGATAGCGCTTGTAGCGCGCCAGCTCCCGCCGGTAGGCCCAGGCGCCGCTCAGGCTGCCCGGCCACAGCGCGACTGAATTGCTGGCGTTCGCCACCACCGGCGGCAGGCCGACCGCCAGCAGGGCGGGAAATGAAAAGAAGGTGCCGCCGCCCGCCATGGCGTTGACCGCGCCGGCGGCCAGCCCGCCCGCGCCGATCAGGAGCATGTCCAGCGGCGTCATGCGGCTGGGCCTTGAAGCGGCGCACCCTGCAGGCCGGGCAGCGCCAGCACATCGCGCAGGCTGGTGCCGGTGTGCAGCGGCTGGGTGCCGAGTTCCTCGAACGGCAGCTGCTGGCGGTTCACCCACAGCGTGCGGTAGCCGTACCAGGTCGCGGCCAGCGCGTCCCAGCTGTTGCAGCTGACGAACGCGATCTGCGCGGCGTCCAGGCCGGTCGCCTGCGGGCCCAGCGCGTAGGCGTCGGGATGGGTCTTGTACCGGCGCGCCGCATCGACGCTGATCACATGGTCGAGCAGCCCGCCCAGCCCGGCGGACTTGACGGCCACGTCCAGCATGGCGGGGTCCCCGTTGGACAAAATGCCGGTGACGATGCCCTGCGCTTTGAGCGCCTGCAGCACGCTGCGGTTTTCCGGAAAGGCCGCCAGGCAGCGGTACTGGTTCATCAGCTGCTCGACCTTGGCCTCAAATCCGCCCGCAGCCCAGTCATTACCTGCGCCAGTCACTATTCTTTTAATAGCATAGACCAGCGCGGCGCGGGTCACCTCCCAGAACGGCCGGTAGTGCGCGCCGTGGCTGCTGGTGCTGACCAGATGGCTGTACTCGATCTGCTTGTCGCGCCACATCAGGCCAAGCGCCTGGCCGCGCCCCGGAAACAGCTGCTCGGCCAGCAGCCCGACGCTGTACACATCAAACAGCGTGCCGTAGGCATCGAACAGCACGGCGCGCACAGGCTGCTGGGTTCGGTTGGCGCGAATTCTTTCCATGCCGTTACTTTATTTGATCCTTGCGCAAAGATTAATAGACTGAAATGCGATTTATCTGTGACCTGGACAGAGGTAATCAGGCCTGGCATCAACGCCAGGCGCTTCAGAGCGAATATTGCCCAGAATTTAAGGGTTTCGGGGCTCCAGCGCATGCAGTGCCTGCGCAAGCAGCTATCAAAACAATAGCAATTCATGCACAGCCCGGCGACTTGAACCGCCAGCCACGGCCCGCCGCCTCACACCACGCCGCCCAGCGCCCTCGCCGCCTCCAGCACTTTCTGCACATGCCGTTCGTCGTAGCGCTCGACCGGCATGGTCAGCGTCAGCGCCGCCGCCAGGCTGCCGTCGGCCTTGAACACCGGCGCGGAAATGCCGGCCACGCCCGCCAGCCGGTCGCCCATGGCGGTGAAATAGCCCTGCTCGCGGATGCGGGCGTAGAGGTTCTTTTCTTCGGCGCCCAGACCGGCGGCGGGTTTGAGGCCGAAGGCCGACAGCACGCGCCCGCCGGTGCCCCGGTCCAGCGGCAGCACGTCGCCGGCCCGGATGTGGTCGCGGATGGGCTGGGGCGAATCGACCCGGTACAGGCATAGGCGCACGGCGTCAGAACCCTGGCCCTGCGCCACATGGTAGGCGGCGCTCTCGCGGGTGGCGGCCACCAGCGCCTGCATCACCGGCAGCACCACCCGGTCGAGCGAAAACGAGGCGGCATACACCGCGCTCAGCCGCGCCACCTCGCTGCCCAGACCGTAGCGGCCGCTGCCCAGCCGCTGCACCAGCCGCGCATGCTCCAGCGAGGCCAGCAGACGCAGCACGGTGCTTTTGTAGAGCTGCGTGCGCCCGGCCAGCTCGGCCAGGCTAAGGGACGTATCGCCCTGGCGAAAGGCGGACAGGAGGCTCAAGGCGCGGTCCACGGCGGCGGCGCCACCGGGCGCGGCGTGGCTGTCGGCCAGGGATTCGGTCTGGGCTTTGCGGGGCATCGGCGGCTCCTGGTGATAGATGCGGACCACAGCGCTTGACAAGCGGCCGGGCATCAGTAATTATTTCAACAGAAAGAACAATGTTCTATCTTACAGAATATAAAGGCGCTTGCAACCATGATTTCTTCCCACGCTTTCATTCCTGATGTCTTGATCAGCGAGGTCGGACCGCGCGACGGCCTGCAGTCGGTCAAGGCCTGCATGCCGACGGCCGACAAGCTGCGCTGGATCGACGCGCTGTATGCCGCCGGCGTGCGCGAGATCGAGGTCGCCTCTTTCGTGCCCGCGAAGCTGCTGCCCCAGATGGCCGACGCCGCCGAGGTGGTGCGCCATGCCATCACGCTGCCCGGCCTGACGGTGATGGCGTTGGTGCCCAACCAACGGGGCGCCGAGGCGGCGCTGGCCGCCGGCGTGCACAAGCTCACGATTCCGGTGTCGGCCAGCGCGGCGCATTCGCTGGCCAATGTGCGCAGGACGCGCGAGGAAATGGTCCAGGAAGTGCGCGCCATCGCCGAACTGCGCCGGGCCATGGCGCCCCATGTGAGGCTGGAGGCCGGCATTTCGACCGCCTTCGGCTGCACGCTGCAGGGCCTGGTGGCCGAGGACGACGTGATCCGGCTGGCCGCGCAGTGCATCGAAGCCGGGGCCGACGAATCCGGGCTGTCGGACACCGTCGGCTATGCCAACCCGGTGCAGGTGCGGCGCCTGTTCAGGCGCTTGCGCGCCGAGATCGGCCGGCATGCCGGGGCGGCCCACATGCATAACACGCGCGGCCTGGGCCTGGCCAACTGCCTGGCGGCGTACGACGAAGGCGTTCGCACCTTCGACGCGTCGCTGGGCGGGCTGGGCGGCTGCCCGTATGCGCCGGGGGCGTCGGGCAATGTCGTCACCGAGGACCTGGTGTTCATGTTCGAGGCCATGGGTGTGGCGACCGGCATCGACCTGGTAAAGCTGATCGCCGCGCGCGTCCCGCTGATGGCCGGGCTGCCGGGCGAGCCGGTGTACGGCATGACGCCCGAGGCGGGTTTGCCCAAGGGCTTTGTCCAGGGTGCCCGCATGGCGCCTTTGCCCGCTGCAATGGCCGCGCCTGTGCTGGCGAGGGACATGGCTGCGCCGGCTGAGAAAACAGGTTTTCAATCCAGCCAGACCGACGCCGTGGCGCTGTCAGCCGCCGACGCCCGCCAGTCCGGCGCTGGCGCGCCGCCGAACGCCACATCCATCGACACCAGCACCACCACGCCCGCCCCTGACGCCAGCCCGGCCACCGGCAACCCCCTGCCCTACGCCGGCATCCGCGTCGTCGAGTTCACCCACATGGTGATGGGTCCGACCTGCGGCCTGCTGCTGGGCGACCTGGGCGCCGAGGTCATCAAGGTCGAGCCGCCGGAAGGCGACAGCACGCGGCGCCTGCTGGGCTCGGGCTCAGGGTTCTTTCCGGCCTTCAACCGCAACAAGAAAAGCATCGCGCTCGACCTGAAGACGCCCGAAGGCGTGCAGGCCGCGCTGCGCCTGATCGCCACGGCCGACATCGTGAGCGAGAACTTCAAGCCCGGCACCATGAAGAAGCTCGGCCTGGACTACGAGACGCTGAAAAAGCTCAATCCGCGCCTGATCTACATCAGCCACAAGGGCTTTCTGCCCGGCCCCTACGACCACCGCACCGCGCTCGATGAAGTGGTGCAGATGATGGGCGGCCTGGCCTACATGACCGGGCGCAGCGGCGACCCGCTACGCGCCGGCACCAGCGTCAACGACATCATGGGCGGGCTGTTCGGCGCCATCGGCGCCATGGCCGCGCTGCGCCAGCGGGATAGCACCGGGCGCGGCATGGAGGTGCAGTCGGCGCTGTTCGAGAACAATGTTTTTTTGGTGGCCCAGCACATGATGCAGTTCGCCGCCACCGGCCGGGCCGCCGCGCCCATGCCCAGCCGCATCTCGGCCTGGGGCATCTACGACGTGTTCACCGTGAAGGAC
>JAQGNK010000336.1 GCA_028291905.1 Polaromonas sp. | reverse complement strand
GGCTCGAGTACCGGATCGCGCGTCTGAAGCATAGGTCGCCCTGCGTCAGGGGCACGCAGCTGCGTGCGCGGACAGGACGCCAGATCGGCTTGCAACTCCTTCTGCCCGCGCCGGATGGTCATCAAGCTCAAGCCAGTAATCTGCGAAACCAGACGGTGTCCACCGTGACCCATCCGGCCCGCTTCAAGCGCGGCAAACTTGCCGCTTCTGCGGCTCGTTCAGTCGGCTTATCAACACGTTCATCTGTTGGTAATAGCTTTGTTCCAGATGCGGCGAGTCAAAAAGGCAATTTTGACACCCACATGTATGCACAGTTAAAGAAGACATGATCGACTCCGTCTGCAATAGGATTCATTGTTAATCCCAGTGTTAACTGCATACACTTGTAATGCTATGTTGTTTGTTGCTGAGTACTAAGTCGCCAGTCAGTCTGAAGAAGACATTCAGTTCAGCGGTCGTGCATTTCCATAAGTGGCAGATCAGTGAGCACTTACACACAGTTCTTTGATCGATTGTTCTTTTCTTCACTTCAATACTATCCAATGACCGCCCTTTTGCGAGCCGGCATGTTTTAACTTGCCGTCCTTGACCAGCCGGGCACTGGCCCGCACTATGGCGCTAAGCGATTTTTCAATCTCGGCTTCGACTTCGGCCAGCGTCATGGTCGGGTTGGCCGCCAGGCATCGCAGGTTTTTTGCCGGCGTTTTCACCAGCGTTCCCACCGGCGTTTTGGGTGACTCAACCACCTCAGGAAACGCAAACTCGACCCAAAACCCCGCGCTGTCGCATTCAAACCGTGGCGCAGGCGTGCCTTGCGCTTTGCAGGCGTTGCGAATCAGGTCAATGCCGCGCCCCTAGGATTCGATCTTGCCAGCGACAAACAGCACATTGGCCACATCAGGGTTGGCGGGCTGCGACGCACGCATGGCGAGCAGGCAGTCCAGCGACTAGTCGGGCGGCAGCTGGCCGGGGTTCCAGAGCATCAGTTTGTTGTCATACACGCTTATCTGCACCGGGATGCCGGCCGCATCCTTAGCGCAAGATTTGAAATCATCATGCTGTGAAGCATGCGAATCTTGGCAATCGAGGCATCATCCTGGCGAAATCGACAAAAAGGGACCCTAGCACAGGCTGCTTTTTTCTTATTGTGCTGCTGCGCTGCCTGAAGCGGCCGCGTCCGGGCGGATCAAGAAGTCCTCCCGTGTCTTGCCATTGACCAGCAAGTCATTGAGCCACTTGGGCGCATTGCCCCGGCCGCTCCACTCCTGTCCCTCAGGACCACGGTATTTTGCGGGCGAGTGCACGACAGGCTTTTTGTCCTTGGGCGAAAGCGCAGGCTTAGGCAGCGGTGCTGCCTTGGGCCGGGCGGATTTGGCCGCCGGACGGCTGAGCTCCTCGGCCGTGATGCCGTAGGCGGTCATTTGCTCGCGCAGTTGTACCAGCACGGCAGGACGGCTCTTTTTCTGCAGTTCGTCGGCCTGCTTTTGCATCTCGGCAATTTGCTGGCGCAGCTTGATGAGGTCAGTCATGCTCGATTCTTTTCTAAAGTTGTACCAGCGCCTATCCTACTGCGTCTGAAGCGAAAACCTTCCTGGGCAATGATGCGTTCACTCGCTGCGCTTGCCGGAGTTCTTCAACTTCAAGCATCAAGCGACTGACCAGGAAAGCAACGCACCTATCTTTCTGCGGACTTCAATGGCTCACTCGCTTGCGGCCGGTCTTGCTGGTAGCCAGTGCAGAGAACCCGATGACCAAACTCTTCTCGTGATCGGCTCCATTGTGGAAAATGTCGCTACCCCTGTAGGGGCCCTGCTCGCCATGGGCATTCAGCCGCCGTGGTGGGTACGCAACCGAGTATCCTCGAGGCCCATGCCCTATCGCAAACCGACCATGAACTCCTCGTCCAGACCACCCGCCAAACTGCCTTCGACCAAGCTCGTCAGAAAGCCCGGTGAAACCATCTGGACGGCGATGGCACGCGAACTTGTCGACCGCCCTGACGGGCCGGTGGCCCTGCAGGTGCAGTCAGCGGTCAATGCCGCGCTGCGGCCTCACCAACGCGCCGTCGAGGGCGTTGTGAATGCCTTGACCCGGCAGTTGCAGGCGCCGGGCGCCCCCGGCGTGCAGGTGGAGCTGGACGCTGCGATTGTCCGTTGGGAAGCCGTCTGCCAGAAGGTGCTCAGCGAGGAGGTGCTCGCTGGCATGCAGCGCGAGGCGGCCGAGGCAATGGAGCGCCGGCGCAAGCAGCCGCCTGCAATGACTCTCATCCTCCAGCCCGGGCCACACGGGCTCGGTAGCCTGGCCGGGCGCACGGACATTGCGTACGCGCTCGGGCTGGACCTCGGTGGCCTGCAGGGGACCTGGCACCGGCTGTGGGCCGCCATCAGCATGACCCGGCACCTGAGCTTGCCAGCAGGCGACGACCTGATCCCCACGCTGCGGGCCGAGTTCGAGGACCTGCTGGGGCGGCCCTTGACGCAGGGCGAATGGGACGCGCTGGTGCTCGATGCGCACTGGCACTGCGACTATGTCATGAGCCCCCGTTTCGCTCAGCTATCGACTGGCGCTGATGACAATGCTGCACCTTAAGGCCTACGTGATGGCGCTCACCGGACGCTGTCTTTAGGACGCTGTTGTGCGCTTGCGGTCAGCGCGAATCGGAAGAAAGGTACAGGCACCGGTCGGGTTAATATCTGTTGGGGGGCTTTGTTGTAAATGCTATTGTGTTCTTTGCTGCTTGTTTGCGATAAGGTTGAGAATCATGAGTTCCCCTGCCCGCTCCTCACCTGTCGAGCTCTCGTCGAACCCGCCAATTCCCGCCATGGACGCCAGTGACTTCTTCAAGTCCTAGCAGGCGGCGGTCTGGGCGCGCACGTTCTGATTCCTTTTCCAACATAACGGCGCATGATGCCGCTACCGAACATCCTGCACAGCGATAGCAGCGCGGCGCTCGAGCGCCTGTGGCTGCAGGTGTGCGCCTCGCGCGGCACGCTCGCGCCAGATGCGGGCCAGCGCGGCGCGTTTTTGCAGGCACTCGACCCGCCAGCGCGCGCTGAACTCGAGCGCGTGCTGCTTCTAGCCGCGCATGGCCGTGAAAGGCCGGGTGAGCTCGGGCTCCTGATCTGGGCGGAGTCCTGCATGCGCCCTGCCCTGATCGGCCAGCTCCAAAACCACGGCTTGGCGTTCACTGGCGCCGGGCTGTTTGCCAGTAGCCTGAAGCTGCGCGAGGCGGGCTGGAATATGCCCTCGCGCATTGCGCAGCTGCACGACCATCCCGAGGACGTGGCCACGCTGCGCGGCTTGCTGCCTACTCTGCCCCAGGCGGAACCGACCGAGCCTGTGGACCAGCCCCTTTTAGGGCTGGCCGCGCCTGGCCTACCGGTGCAAGAATTGAAAGTAGAAACAGAACTGCCCGAGGCACTGTCCTTCTGGCCTGATGACGGACCGCCCGGTGATGGCAGCGCGCCCGGCTGGCAGGACGAGCCCCTGGACGCCTTGGACGCAATGCCGGCACCACCCGCGCCAAGCAAAGGCTTGCCCCCCCTACCCACGCGCTTCGAGCACCAAGCGCCCGGCGCACGCCCCGCGGACTTGCCCGCTGCCTTGCGCGCCCCGGCCAAGAGCGATCGGCGGGACGAGAGCCAGCTGCGCCTGCGCCTGTTTGGCAAGTCCGCTGCCCATACGCTGGAGGTTACTGCGCACCGCAGGGGCGGGGACTTTATGGGCGTGCACGTGGTCAGCATCGACTCGGCCCATGCGCTGCCCGCTGGCGGGGGCTACGCCTGGGAGCGCAAGCTAGTGCTGCAGCTGACCCCGGAGGAAATGCCCGCCGTGCTGGCCACTTTGATGGGTATCACGCCAACGGTGCGCTTCGGGCACCACGGCGCAACCCAAGCCAAGTTCGTCGAGCTGCGCCGCCAGGAGCGTGGCCTGGTGCTGGTCACGGGCGAGCATGCGACCGTGTACTCGGTGCCTGTGCCGACCGCTACCCTCTACTACATGCTGGACCTCTTTTGCCGGGCCATGGCCATGAATGCCCCTGGGCGCAGCGTCTCGGACATTCTGGCCCTGGTCAAGGCTGCGCATGGGTTTTGATGAGTGATCCAGCCAGATGCAATGTGAAGCGGCAGCCTTGGAACAACGTTTTGCACAACTTTGCAAGCCAATACTGATTTGACATTGACGACGCCTTACATTAAAGTAAGGCAAACCAAAGGTTTAATTACTATGACCACAGCAACTATCTCGTCAAAAGGACAAATTACCATCCCGGCAGAGGTTCGCCATGCCTTGCATGTTGATACGGGCGACCGCGTCGAATTTGTAGAGGTGGAGCCAGGGCGTTATGAGTTTGTAGCGGCAACCCAGTCGGTTACTGAGTTAAAAGGCATGTTCGGCAAAGCCGTGCGGGCTGTTTCGATTGAAGAGATGAACCGCGCTATTGCTACCCAAGGGGCCTTGGCCCGATGATTGGACTCGATACCAACGTCTTGGTGCGCTACATCATGCAGGACGACCCCAAACAGTCGCCCATAGCTACACAAATCATCGAGTCCTTCGAGGGTGCCGGAAGCGTGTATGTGACACTGGTATCGATGGTCGAGCTGGTGTGGGTTCTCAGCGCGAGTTTTGAGCTAACCCGTTCTCAAGTGGCACAGGCCTTGGACGGCATCATTCGTACCAAGCAATTCAAGATCGAGAATGCAGACCAAGTGATACGGGCACTGCGAGTCTTTAAAGTCGGCAAGTCCGATTTTGCGGACTGCCTGATTGAACGCTCAGCCAACAGTGCTGGGTGCGAGAAAACCATCACGTTTGATGTCAATGCGTCCAAACATGCGGGCATGGCTTTAATAAGTTGACGCCATAAAGACTCAGCATGTGAAGGTCTGAACTCAATCATTGCCGAATACCTCTCAAGCACTCTTATGAAACAGTTACGTGACAGCGTGACGCTGGCGTTAGAAAAACAATCTTCACCAAATTCTGAAGGGAGCCTGCCGTGTCACTGATCAAAACGAATGCCGGGCAAGTTCTAGGCAAGCTGGCCATCCCTCCAGCACTCGCCCAGACGGCAGCGCAAATAGCGAAGTCATTTTGGGATACCCAGGTCGCTGACGACTTCAATGAACCTGTGGACACCTGCACGCCGCAGGGGCTCTGCCTTGACTGGCTTCCAATCAATGACCTCTTCGACCAGGGCTATCGGGCAATTCCGCAAAACCATCATTGGGTGATGACCACCAGTGTCGATGCACATATTAACCGCGTGTGGGGGCCAATGCTGGTGTTCGTGCTGGTCAATGACGGCATGTTTTTCAAGCAAAGGCGTGAAAAGGCGATCCACAAGCCCGGCGAGTGGTTCATCTTCAATGACGCGCTTGCGCATGAAGTAAACCCGACAAAATCAAGTCCGAAGGAGGCCGTTTATCTGGGCTGGGCAGTACAGCTTGAAAAAACCTAGGGACCAGGACGATGGTGGTGCGAGCACAAAGCGGGTTGAAAAATGTTTTGCGCTTGCACTGCCATTTGCACCTGCAAAAATTGCTGACAAGGCAGTCCCATCCGCGCATCTTGGTATGAAAGGAGTCCTTCATGGCTGATCAACCAGCGTTGAAAATAGAAGATAACGCCAGCGCGCTGGCCTTGCTGGCCGAGGTGCGCGATTACCTGATGCGCCTGCCAGTGGTGCCGGCAACGCGCCAGCTGTGCCGAAAAATCGACGCCCACCTGGCAGATCCGGAGATTGCCCGGGTTAAGGATGCGGCACAGCGCTCCTTGCGGGATCGCACAAAACTGAGCGGCGGCTTTTATGCGCCGGCAGGGGTCTGCTTGCAAGCCGAGCTTTACCAGAAAAAGCTGACGCTGAAGTCTGACAACCTCGACATTCAAGGCGGTTTGCCAGACCAGCAGCTTCTTTCCATGTTGCGTAGGGGCTTTGACTTTGAGCTGCGCGACAAGGAAGAATACGCGCGCCAGGTGGCGGCAGCGAAGTGAACTGATGAACTGAAGTCAAAGGAAAACCAATTGTGATGACCCCAGCCGAACGCGACATCGCCCTGCAGCGCATGGATGAGACGATCAAGCGCTTTTACAGCGCCGCTGTCCAGATCGGGAATCACCCGTTCATCGAGTTCGCCGGTGTGATGAGGGCCTACCTCAAAAGCTGCCAGCGTGCCCACGAGGAAGACATCGATTTTACCGAGTGCAACCAGCACGCGGGCAAGGCGCTGCCCATGGAAGGGTTTGAGATCGACTACCTCAACGAGAAGCTCGACTGCATTTTTGATGGACGCTTCAAGGCCACGAGCAGTCCTGCCTGATGGTTCAGTAGTGTCAATACAAGAAAAAAGGAAAGCATCATGAGAACCAAAATCTGGAGCCTGATGTACCGGTTGGGCACGACAGGGCGGGTGATTGGCGATTACTCAAATCCCCAGAGCCGCAAGCAGGCGCTCGAAGGGGCCGCTGTCATCACTTCCAACGGATGGTGCGTTTGGATCGAGCACCATGCATCGGGCAAGGTGCTGTACCGCAATCCTGCAGAGATGGCGCATCAACAATCACTTGCCGACAAGCCAAGCAGTGCTGTTGGCGCATATATCGTCCCAGGCGAGGCCCTGCAGCCGCGAGAAAGCGAAAAAGCTCAAGCCTGACCAAGTGTACGTTTGCATTACATCAGGGCGGTTATTGGAGAAGCCCCGGCACCCGCAAGGAGGCAGTGCGTTGTTGGAACGAGTTGAAATAAGGACTTGAGCCATGACAACTTTTACGCCCAAAGAGCGTGATTACAAAGGCTTCGACGCCCAGTTGCTCAGCCTGATCGGCAGCGGAGTCTCAAGCTTTCGCCGGCTGACCGTGCGAATGCAACCGCTTGCTCTTGCGTTTTGCACAGATCCAAATAAAAGCGAACCCTTTTGCGTGGTGGACCGCCGACTCCAGGTCTTGCGCAAAGCAGGCAAAATCACCTGCCTGCGCCTCAACTGCAAACTGTACTCAAAGGAAAATTGACAATGGATGAATTGAACGGGCAACACTTTGCCAAGGCTACTGAAATTCTTGAGCAGGCTAAAGCGCAGCTCGAAGCCATCGGCATGAATTGCATGCTGTCTCCCAGTTCGCTTCCGCAGGGCTATTCGGTGTCGCTGCATGTGGCGCAAACCGAGGTGGCTGTCATCGCCGCGCATGTTGCTGCAGGCCACGGTGGCGCATTTGCGCACGCCGGAGACCATCAATTTGCATCCGAGGTGGCAGACATGGCAACAGATCTGGCTCTTGAACGAGCCAGCCGTTAGGGCCACGCCACTGGTTAAAACTACATTTCAAGTTTTTAAAAAAAGCAGCTCACACAACAAAAACGCCATGGCCCGAGAACTCGAATTCAAAGAAGTAAAGCCTGGGCAGCAGTACGCTGTCCTGGATGAAGGCGTACTGAAGGCGTACAGGTTTTCATGGCGAAGCGAGACGCAGACCTTTGGACTGCCTTTGACATGGCTGGCCTAAAGGTGTTGCCGACCGAGCAATACTGGCATGATCTTTTTGAGCGCTTGCAAATTCATCACGACCTGGATCATCCGATTTTTTGAAATGCCACTCCACAGCCAAATGCTCGACTTCACCGAAATGGACAGCTGGTTGCTGGAGTTGATTGGCAGCGGCATAGGCGGGCGCATTCAACTGGCCGAGAAACTCGCAATCCATTCGACCGAGCCAGCCCTGGTGGGCAACAAAGCCGCAGGCCGGGGCCTGGTGGACCGCAGGCTACTAGCGCTGCGCAGGTCGGGCAAGATCATCTACCTGCGTAGCGGCTGGACAGTAGCTCATGCTGATTCTGCAAGGCTGGCTTGATGGCAACGCTTGAACTGGCTATGGAGATCGCAGCAAGGGCGCGTGCAAGACAGCTCGACAAAGCTGGGGCGCCCTATATCCTGCACCCTTTGCGCGTCATGCTGGCACTCAAGAGAGAGCCCGAGCAGATCGCAGGCGTCCTGCACGATGTTATCGAGGACGGCGGGATCATTCTGGAGCAGCTGCGCGCTGCAGGCTTCGGACTAGAAATCGTGTGCACCTTGGACGCGCTCACGCGGCGCCCGGATGAGCCGTATGCCCACTATGTGACACGCGCGGCGCGTGACCCTTTGGCCAGACCGGTCAAGCTCATGGAGCTGGAGGACAACATGATGCTGAGCCGCATCCCGCATCCTTCAGCCACTAACTTTGAGCGGCTGCGAAAATATGAGCGAGCCGTCAAGCTCATCAACGCTACAGCCATTGCTTAACCCCAGACCAGCGGCATACTATTGATCCGGCCCTATGAAGTCTTAACTTTTTACACAATCTTCCTTCTGTAAGAGGGGGAAAATAGTAGTGACTTCATCGGGCCGGATCAATAGTTTTAAAAATGAAATCCACATCGTTAGTAGATTTACCAAAGCAGCTGTCATTGAGCAGCTTCGAGCCCAGGCAGATGGTCACCAGAAAAGAAAGTTTTATGTCGCTCAAAATCACTCATGATGGCTCGTCGGATGCAGAAGTCGAGGAACGATGCTGCCTGTGCAGAAAGCCTACGCGGTACTGGCATAGAAGCGATGTAGCGCTTTGCCACGCATGCGCCAAGACGGCAAAGTTGTCCAGCCTGCCCACCAAGAGGGATTGGTGTGCCAAAGAACGGGCTTTGACGCCCAGAACATTTGCCGATCTTGCCCGATGCGAGTAAAACGAAAACTGATGTCCATAGCCTCATTTATTCATGCTCACAAATACGCAACCTTGGGCGTAGGTAGAACAAATTGCGCTCAAACGCGCAAACCTTGGGCCTGGCGCCCAGATTGCGAGCGTTCGCTGCAAGACGTTCGACTTGCATGATCTGGTGGTTCTTGACACTAGCGGCAGCGGCAAAAAGGAAGTCACTGTCACGAAGCGCATGCTGGATCGCCACCAGGCAGCAGCCAAGACAAGCGCTACGACTACAAAAGAACACTCATGACTGCAGATAACGCGGAGTACAGACATTTTCTAGTCAAGGCACGCGTTGCCAAGCGAGATGGACAAGACGCTGGGGGCGTGATGTCAAGAGGCGAAAAGGTGGCCGTTGCGCTGGTGCTCAATCGCGCTGACTGGCTGGCCAGCATCGACTTCACCCTGGCCGAAGCGATTGACCGCACTGGCCCTGAATGGCTGGCGCTGGTGCCACAGGTTGTACGCGCCTTGCAAGACGAGGCGTAAAGCCTGTGCTGGATAAAATGCAAATGGCCCGGCTGTTGCCAACGCCTGAATCCTCAACTCACGTCCGAGGTCTGTTCTGGCGGCCTAATGAGGCGTTCATCGCCGATCTGGCCGCAGCGCTCGAAGGCCAAAAGGTGCTGGAGGTGTTTGCCGGCAATGGCTACCTGGCCAGCGTGCTGACCCGCCGCGGCGTCGAGGTGCTGGCCACGAGCCTTCTGTCGGGGATGGACGCGCACAGCGAAGGCCTGTACCACCCGGTGGTCGAGTGCGATGCCGTCAGCGCCGTGCAAGCGTTGGGTGCCGGGTATGACGTGCTTCTCATGAGCTGGCCCACCGTCACCGAGCAAGCGTTCCTTGCCGCCTGCCTCTGGGGCGACAAGCCGATTTGCTTCATCGGAGAAGTCACTTGCTACGCAACGGCGCGCTTGGGCGGCTGCGCGACAGACCGGTTTTTCGAATGCTTCGAGCCTGAAAGAACTTTCGCCAGCTATCACGGGTACGACACGGAAAAAGCCTTTATTGGAAAAATGGCCGCCCCCTCGGCTCATTTCAAGCAAGCTAGGCTTGCCTGGGAGCGAAGCGCATCGATCAAATCTAACTTTCCCCGCTTGCAAGCTGACTAATTTTTACATCCCTGGACAACGACAAAAAGATGCACGCCTGAGCAGCGCTTTGCCAGCCTCTGGCTATCACGCAAGATAGTCATATCGTCCAATCTTTCACACAAAATAATTGCAGGATAACTCGTGACTCAGCCCATCAAAAAAGCGGCGCTTCACCACCCGCACAGTGCCGTTTCCCTCGAAGATTAGTATTCCCGACCAACGTGACTGGTGATTCCGGGATCGTGACCGACGTTCCGTTGAACGTGACAGGGAGGATTCCGGCAGCAGTTGCATTGGCCAATGGGTTAAACGCCAACATGCTGCGCAAATGGGTGAACGAAGCCCGACTGGCGACTGCATCACTGCCACCGGTAAATATCCAGGCGAACGTGCCATTGCCCATGCCGCCAGCGCCGGGCTTCGTGGCACTTGGGCTGCCCGAACCAGCGCCTCGGGCAGACCTCTTGCCGAGCATTCATCTGGAGGTGCAGCGCGCCGACCTGACCGTCAAGGTCACCTGGCCTGGCGCTTTGGCGAGCGAGTGCGCAGCTTGGCTGCGCGAGTGGCTGCGGTGATCCACATCGACGCAGCCTGGCTCGCTACCCAACCCCTGGACATGCGCGCGGGCACCGACACGGCGCTGGCCCGGGTGGTTGCCGTCTTTGGCGCGGCGCACCCGCACACGGCGTATCTGTTCGCCAACAAGCGCGCCAACCGCATGAAAGTGCTGGTGCACGACGGCATTGGCATCTGGCTGGCCGCGCGACGGCTGCACCAGGGCAAGTTCATCTGGCCTTCGCAGAACACTGCCAATTGCACCCTGGGACGTGAGCAGCTCGACGCGCTAGTGCTGGGCC
>JAQGNK010000320.1 GCA_028291905.1 Polaromonas sp. | reverse complement strand
ATGTGCTGCTGTCGATCAACGGCGTTCCGGTGAAGAACATCGACCAGGTGAAAAGCGTCGTGGCCAAGTCGCAAAAATCAGTCGCGCTGCTGATCCTGCGCGGCGACAGCAAGATCTTCGTTCCGGTAAACCTGGGCTGATGCCGGGGGCCGGGCGTCGGTTGAATTGGCAGCTATTGAATTGATAGCTTCTTGCGCGGTCTCCGCCTTCGCCAGAGGCCTGTTTGATACCTGAAAAGGTAAGCACCCAGGCCGCCATGGCACCCGAACCCGCTTCTCCCCTTCCGCTACCGGGGAAGGCAGGGAGGGAGGCCTCTCCGAATCCGTTTTCCGTTTTCCGTCGATTTCCTGGCAGGCGAAACACGTCAAGCCGCCATGAAAAGCCGGCATTTAGCGCGCCACCACCGCCAACCCCACCCCAGCCTTCCCCAGCGGGGAAGGAGAAATACGGGGAGGCAGTGGCAAACTTACGCGATTAAGCATGAAAAGCACCCCCAGCGCAGGCAGTGCTTGCGCAAGCAGCTATTTATTTTGTAGCAAACTAATTACCGTGCTGCAGCCGTTGCAAGTCAGGGTGATTGCGCTGTAGCCGCTGGTGCACGCAGCCATTCGGTGAGCTGGGTAGTTACCTTTTCAGGTAACTACCCATATCGCCATGGTGCCTCTCCGGCAAAATCCAGGCATTCCACAGGAACTCCTGGCGCCAATTGCCTACCAAGCAGCTGGCCCGACAACTCATCCATGCCCATGCCCCTTTTTGTGAAAACCGAACCCCGCGCCTGGCGTGCCCGCAGCCAGCCCGCGCTGCAGCGTTTTGCGATTGCCTGGCTCACGGGCAGCGCTGCCTTGTGCGCGCAGGCGCAGGCGCCGGCAGCGCCCGCTGCACAGGCTGCGGTGCTGGCGCCTGCCGAGCCGGTCCTGCGCAAGCCCGCCAGCCCGCCGGCCACCAGCATGCCGGCGCAAGGCGATGCGTCAACGCCCCCGTCTGCCGCCCACACCCGCTGGCAGTCCACCCTGGCCGCTTTTGCCAAAAACGACCTGCTGCAGCACCCCGGCAGCGATGGCGTGCTGTTCGTCGGCAGCTCGACGATCCGGCTGTGGTCCAACCTGTCGCAGGATTTTCGGCAGATGCCGGTGGTCATCAACCGGGGCTTTGGCGGCTCGACCTTGCGGGATTGCAATTTGCTGGCCAGAGAGCTGGTGGTCCAGTACCGCCCCAAGCAGGTGCTGCTGTATGCCGGCGACAACGACCTGGCCGAAGGCGCCACGCCGGCAGAGGTGCTGGGCAGCTTCGTCAATTTTGTCCACACGGTGCGGGCCGAGCTGCCGGGCCTGCGCATTTCCTATATTTCCATCAAGCCCAGCCCCCTGCGCGCTGGACTGCTGCCCAAGATCAGGGACGCCAACGCCCTGATTGCCAACTATGCGCAATCCGTGCCGGAGCTGCGCTATATCGACATCTTCAATCCCATGCTCGACAAGGCAGGCCAGCCCAGGCCCGAGCTGTTCCTGCCTGACCGGCTGCATCTCAATGAAACGGGCTACCGCCAGTGGCAGTCGGTGATTGCCGCGCAGCTGCCTGCGCCGCCTCCTGCGGCTCCAGCGGCGCTGGTGCCTGCGGCTGCCCAGCAGCGGGGTCGACAGGCGCCCGGCGGCTCCTGAGTTCAGGGTGGCCCAGCGGCTGGAGCCGCCGGGGCTTTTCCAGCCGCAATGAAAGCCGCGCCACCCCGTACAGCGCGGCAAAGCTGGCCACGATCACCGCAGCGTCCGTCCACCACGGATGAAGCTGGGGATTGGCGCCGAAAAAGGTCAGCACCAACAGCACGATCACCAGCTGCATGCAAAACACCGGCAGCGACGCTGCGCCCAGGGTTTCCAAGAACCGCAGGCGCGGCAGGCGCCTGACCAGCGCCGGGCCGAAGCGGATCGTCACCACCATCAGCGCAAACAAATCAAACAGCCGCAAAGGCGCCAGCAGCCATTTGTCGAACAGCAGCAGGTTCAGTGGTTCATTGCCGGGGAAAGGCCCCTGCCCGACGCTGTGCCGCCACACCAGGCCGATGAGCGCCACCGCCACCGCGAGCCACACCACCGGACGCGCGAAGGTGAAAGGCCGGGGCGCGGGCACACTGCGGCTGGCGCCCATCCACAGGCCCAGCATCCACAGCAGCTGCCACGAAAACGCGGCGAAGGCGCCGGTTTCGTGAAACGGCACCGCCAGGCCGGCGAGCTTCACGCTGGCGTCATAGACCCAGGCGCGCAGGCCAAGCTGCGTCAGGAACCACAGGCCTGCACTGGCCGCCAGCAGGCCCGTCCAGCCCCGGCGCAGCCCGTGGGCCAGCACCCACGGGCTGGCCAGCATGAACAGGATGTACATCGGCAGGATGTCGAGCAGCGCGGGCTTGTAGATCAGCAGCAGGCCGGCCACCAGCGCGGGCAGCGGATGCGTGAGGTAGTAAGACATCAGGTCTTTCACCGCCGGCTGGTCGATGCGCAGGCCGACGGCGGCAATCACGGTGAACAAAAACAGCAGCGTCGCGGCATGGCAGGCATAGACCTTGAGCGCGCGGCGCCAAAACGCCTGGCGCATCGCGTCGATGCCGTTTTTTTGCGCCAGGCTGCCATAAACCATGCCGGCCATGTAGGCCGACAGCAGCACGAAGCCTTCAGCGGCCGAGACAAAACCGAAAGGCTGGCCCAGCGGCGAACTGAGCCGGGTGGGCAGGTGGGTGATGGTCATCAGCACCAGCATCAGCCCGCGCAGCGCATCAAGTTCCCAGCGCCGGGTCATGACTGGCGCCTGGGGGATGAGGGGGAAAAACACAAAGGGCGGCAGCGGGCGTTATGAGTCATCGGAGGAATGGAACCGTGGACACGGCGATAAGTTCCGGGCGCTGCTTCTGGGTTGCGGCTTGACGCGGCTTCAAGCCTGCGCAGCTGGCGGGCGGGTAAAAAAGCCAGCCATCAGGCAACTACTGAATTGATAGCAGCTTGCGCAGGCACTACTTGCGCCAGAGGGCTGAAAGGCTTGAATTTTCCTTGGAGTTGCCGGCTGATTGAACCGAATGCGCTCTACTATCGGGAATGCATGCAGCCATGCGGCGCATGGCCGGGATTTGGCTTCAACGGCCATCGAAGCAGTTTTTAAAAATAGCCGGGTTTGTTGCTATTTTTAATGTAGCTAACTGTTCAATAAGGAAATAGATAAATGACGGTCTTTTTAGTTGAATTTGCCACGTTATACCGCAGTGCTTTGCGGTATACATTGAGTTATGCCTCTTGACCATATCGATCGGCCGGGCGTTTACTTTTCCTCGGTTTGGGAGGATGAGGACCTGTTCGAATTAGAGATCCGTGCAAGCAATGGACGATTTACTGGCAGGGCACGTTGCTATACGACACGAGGACAAATCGCTGAACTGGCTAGCTGTATTGATCGTTTTCCCAAGTCAAGCTCGGACGCGTTCGGCTTCTCCACTCACTCTGGAGACTTCTATTCCTACTTTAGCTTGGACTTCCGATGCGTTGATGGGCGAGGGGGCGTTGTTGTGCGCGTAAAAGTGGCGGACATTGTTCACTTTTCAAATGCGCCTGGGACCAACGACGTTGTTGAGTTTGATTTGGGCGTAGAACCAGCCTCAATCGATAACTTCGTAAATGAGCTGGCTGCGCTAGCCCAGGCGAAAATCGGCGAAAAGCCTGCGATCCTGCATGCAAAGACATAACATTTCGCTCGGCACGGACACGCAGCAGCACAATGCCGCTGCGCGGCACTTGCTGCGTGCCGGGCAGCGTCAACGTTAGATCGCATGGCGTTCGTCCTCAAGACACATTTCACAATTCAAGAAGTCACGTCCATCGCAGTCGACGCTTCGCTTGACCCACTTCGCGACCGTGTGATGAGTCAAACGGCAACTTGGATGCACATTACGGAGTGTCGGCAGCGCCACGTGTACATGTTTTCTAGCAACGGTGTAGGCAACATGTATGAATCTGTCCGAGGACATTACTTGTTCTTCTGTTTTGGGCGCTTCTTTGACATCCGTGGCAAACACTTCTATCAACCGCAGGTCAGCTTCCACAATTTCCCTGCGGAGTTTGCGTCGAGGAGAAGCGAGGTCGAAGCGCTTTTCAAGGAAGCCGCGCCAGTCCATGGTTGGTTCGGAGATCCAGCCGACTTTGAATCTAACGCTTTTTTCGTTCCGGTATTCGGACCAGACAATGCTCCGTTGGACTTTGGTGAACTGGTCTAGCATGACAGCCGACACGGACGTTCGAGTAGCAGGCGTTTGCCTGCCACTTGGTCGCCGGTCACTTCTAGGTAAGCCTTATATGAGCTGCAACAGCTTGCGTGAAAGTTAACCCCAAGCTCAAGATGCAGTATCACAACGGCGGAAATGCATCAGCGATGCAAACTCCTGAATTCATAGCAGCCTGCACAGGCAATATCTGCGCCTTGGGGCAAAAAGGCTTCAAGAAATCCTGCGCGTTCACCCCATGGCCTTGATGCGGAAATGTGTGTACACAGTAGCCAGCGCCAGCAGGGCAACTAACCCCTGAACCCAGCGCCAGGCCAAACTTTCAAAACCTTCCAGCAGCCTGTTTTTCATGGCAACAGTTGTATTGAATCATTTCAGGATCGGCTACTCTTGCCCTCCCAATGAGGAGAAAACGTGGCCCGCATCATTACAAGAATCATCGTTGCGCTGACGGCAGCCGTCGCCCTGCAGGCGCACGCGCTGCAGATCACCAGTTTGTCGCCGCAGGGCGAAGTCGCCCAGATCCGGCAGGTGGTGGCCAAGTTCGACGAGTCGGCCGTCAATTTCGGCGACCCCAAAGCCCCCGCGCCGCTGCGCCTGAGCTGCAGCGACGCCCAGGCCGCCAAGGGCAATGGCCGCTGGATCAGCGACCGCGAATGGGCCTTCGAGCTGGCCAGCGACCTGCCGGCGGGCGTGAGCTGCACCGTGACGCCGACACCGGGCTTCAAATCGCCCTCTGGCGCAGTCTTGACAAGCGCTGCTAGCTATAAATTCAATAGCGGCGGCCCGTTCGTTCAAGACATCAGCCCCGACCCGGACAATGGCGAGGCCATCGAGGAAGACCAGTATTTCGTGCTTCAGCTCAACGGCGCAGCCACGCTGGCGAGCATTCAGGCCAAGGTCTGGTGCGTGGCCGAGGGCTTGGGCGAGCGGGTGCCGGTCAAGCTGATCGAAGGCGCCGAGCGCACCGCCCTGCTGGCCGCGAAAAGCCTGACCAAGGCCGCCGCCGCCGAGCCTTTGAAATTCGTGACCCTGGCCTGCAACCGCCGCCTGACGCCCGCCACCAAGCTGCAGCTGGTCTATGGCAAGGGCGTCAGCACGCCCGGCGGCATCCCGAACTCGGTGGAAAAGCGCTTTGAATTCAAGGTGCGCGAGCCCTTTCTGGCCAGCTTCAGCTGCGAGCGCGAGAACGCCCAGTCGGGCTGCCTGCCGATTCGGCCGATGACGCTTTCCTTCAATGCGCCGGTGCCGCGCAAGCTGGCCGAGGCGATCCGGCTGAAGTCAAGCAAGGACACCCTCAAGCCGGTGTTCGGGAATGAAAACGGCGAGGGCGAAAGCCTGGTCAGCAGCGCGATTTTCAATCCCCCGCTGGCCGAGCAGACCCAGTATTCACTGGAGTTGCCCAAGGATTTCAAGGACGGCTCCGACCGGCCGCTGGCCAACCCCGACAAATTTCCGCTGAAGGTGGCCACCAGCGCCATGCCGCCGCTGGCCAAATTCGCCGCCTCGCCGTTCGGCATCATCGAGCGCTTTGCCGAACCCAATGGCCTCGCCCTGCTGCCGGTCACGCTGCGCAATGTCGAAGCCGCCCTGCAAGTCAAGGGCCTGGCGCCCGGCGCCAGCGCCAGGCCCGCCCTGCCTGCCGGCAAGGTCAGCGACCTGCAGCTGCAAAACGACGCCGACATCATTGCCTGGCTCGGCAAGGTGGCGCGCTACCAGGACGGCACGGTCACGCGCAGCGATGCCGCCGCCAATGTCAAAGGGCCGCTTCCCAAGGCGCTGGATGCCGACAGCAAGGACTACCTGCAGGCGCGCATGGTGTCGCTGCTGAACGGCCGGACGGATGTCAAGGCGCTGGACCTGCCCACGCCCGCCAGCGGCGACCCGCGCCCGTTCGAGGTGGTCGGGATTCCGCTCGCGCCCGGCTTTCATGTGGTCGAAATTGCCTCACAAAAACTCGGCGCCTCGCTGCTCGACGAGCGCTACGGCGCTAGCCGCACGATGTATGTCCGCACCTCGGCGCTGGTGACCAACCTGGGCGTGCATTTCAAGCTCGGCCGCGAGAATGCACTGGCCTGGGTCACCACGCTCGACAAGGGCGCGCCGGTGGCCGGTGCCGTGGTGCGGGTGTCCGACTGCAAGGGCAAGGAGCTGGCCAAGGCCACGACCGATGCCAAGGGCATTGCCAATTTCACCGGCCTGTCGCCCGAGCCGCCCGAATACTCGGGCGACAGCTACCAGCGCGCCTACTTCGTCAGCGCCCGCGCCGGCAGCGGCGACGCGCAGGCGCAAGCACAAGATTTGGCCTTCACCTGGAGCGACTGGCACAAGGGTATCGAGCC
>JAQGNK010000240.1 GCA_028291905.1 Polaromonas sp. | reverse complement strand
ACATTTCCATCGCCAAGACGGTGGCGCTGCGCTCGGGCCAGCGGATCGACGCCAACCGCGAGTTCCGGGGCCAGGGGCTGTCGAACATCGTCGGCGGATTTTTTTCCTGCTACGTGTCCTGCGGCTCGATGAACCGGTCCATGCCTAACCTGCAGGCCGGCGCCCGCACGCCGCTGGCCTCGGTGTTCTCTGCCCTGCTGCTGCTGGCGCTGGTGGCGGTCAGCGCGCCGCTGCTGGCCGAGATTCCGATGGCCGCGCTGTCGGCGCTCTTGGTGCTGGTGGCGCTGTCGCTGCTCGACTTGGCGCGCTGGCGCCAGCTGTTCGCCCTGAGCCGCACCGATTTCGGCGTGGCGCTGGCCACCCTGGTCGCCACGGTCACCATCCGGCTGGAAATCGCCATTTTGCTGGGCACGCTGCTGTCGCTGATGTCGTTTTTGTACCGTACCTCGCGGCCCGCGATGCGTACCATGGGCTTTGACAGCCGGGGGCTGGACCGCCAGTTCGTGGTGATTGATGAGGCACCGCATGGCGGAGACGAAGCCGGCCGCCATGTCAGGCCGCTCCAGGCAGAGGCGCAGGCAGCATCGCCAAAAGGCGGCGCAGCACCCGAAGCGCCAACCGTGGACTTCTCAAGCAAGCGCGTGGAAGAAGTAGCAGGCCCAGGCCAGCCAGGGCCGCAGGGCCGGCCTTGCCGGACTGCAGGCGCAGCGGCCCCCTCGGGGGGCAGCGCACTACACGAAGCGGGGAGCGTGGGGGCCACCTACCTTCCGGAATGCCCGCAATTGAAGCTGCTGCGCATGGAGGGCGAGGTGTATTTCGGCGCCACGCAGCATGTGGCCGACATCCTGCATGCCCTGCGCGCCCAGCCGCAGCCGCAAAAACACCTGCTGGTGATGGCCAAGAGCATGAACTTCATCGACCTGGCCGGCGCCGAGCTGTGGGCCGCTGAATTGGCCGCACGCCGTGCCATGGGCGGCGGCCTCTACTTTCACCGGCCGCGCCCCGAGGTCATCCGGATGTGGCGCAGGACCGGCTTTACCGACGTGCTGGGACCGGAGCACCAGTTTTCCGACAAGTTCAGCGCCATCTCCACCATTTTCGGCAAGCTCGACCCCGACATCTGCCGGCGCTGCAAAGCCCGCATCTTCTGGGAATGCCGGGCTGCGCCCGGCGCTGACAACCCGGCCAATCAGCCCCTTGCTTGACCATTTTCTGAACCTCGCCTGAATTTCACATGCCCCGATTCGCCGCCAACCTCAGCTGGCTCTACACCGAGCTGCCGTTCCCCCAGCGCTTCGAAGCGGCCGCCCGCGATGGCTTCAAGGGCGTTGAAATCATGTCGCCCTACGCCTGGCCCGCCGCCGAACTCAAGGCCATGCTCCAGGTGAACGGCCTGCAGCTGGTGCTGATCAACAGCCCGCCCGGCGGCTTTGAGGCCGCCGGCATCGAGCGCGCCTGGGTGGCTTCACGTAAAGGCACGGCCTGCCTGGCCGGCCACGAGGCGGAGTTCCGCGCCGGCTTTGCCCTGGCGCTCGGCTACGCCGAGGCGCTGGGCTGCCCATCCATCCACGCCATGGCGGGCGTGCTGCCCGAAGGCGTGCAGCGCGAGGCGGTGCAGGGCGTGTATGTCGGCAATCTGCGCCATGCCGCGCAAGCAGCCGCACAGGCGGGCGTGCAGGTGCTGATCGAGCCCATCAACACCCGCGACATCCCGCGCTATTTCCTGAACCGGCAAGACCACGCGCATGAAATCATCGACCAGGCGGGCGCGGCCAATCTCAAGGTGCAACTGGACCTCTACCACTGCCAGGTCGTCGAAGGCGACTTGACGATGACGCTGCGCCGCGATGTGCCGACCGGCCGCATCGGCCACATCCAGATCGCCGGCGCGCCCGGCCGCCACGAGCCCGATGTGGGCGAGATCAACTACCCCTGTCTTTTTTCGCTGCTCGACGAACTCGGCTACGGCGGCTGGGTGGGCTGCGAGTACCGGCCGGCGCGCGGTCTGGCGCCAAGCGCGACGCCCGACGGGCTGGGCTGGCTTGCGCAAGCCCGGCGCGCCATGCCACAGCGCTAGCCGGCGCGTCGAAATGTCAGGTTGATGCGCTGGCGCCCCAGGCGCGGGCAATCGCCATCGGCCAGCGGCGCCACGCCGTGAAACGCCAGCCGTGATGCGCCGCCCCACACGGCCACGTCGCCATGCGAGAGCCGCCAGCGCGCGGGACGGTCGCTGCGCCGCAAACCGCCGAATAAAAAAACCGCCGGCAGCCCCAGCGACACCGAGACGATGGGCGCGCTCAGATCGCTTTCGTCGCGGTCCTGGTGCAGTGACATGCGTGCGCCGGGCGCATAGCGGTTGATCAGGCAGGCATCCGGCACGAAACCATTGAAGCCCGCCTCGGCCGCCGCCCGCAGCGCCAGGTCCGGCAGGCAGCCGGGCATGGCCGGCCAGGGCTGGCCTGTCAGCGGATCGGTGGGGCTATAACGGTAGCCCGCGCGGCTGGAAGTCCAGCCCAGCACGCCGCAGTTGCTCATGCAAACCGACATGGCACGTCCACCCGGCGTGATCAGATGGCGCAGCGGCGCGCTGGCGATGACCTGCCGCACTGCCTGAATCAGCCCTTCGGCTTGCTCCAGTGCAAAGCCGCGCAGCAGCATGGCACCCGGCGCGATGGGCTCGGGCGCGTCATAGGGTGCCAGCGATTCGTCGAAGAGGCTGCGGGTCAAAAGTGGCCTCTGTTCGTGACTGATTGCACAGCATATTCAAAAATACAAGCACCTGAAATGAAATAGTGAATCTGGGGTTAGAGGCCATTAAACCTGACCCGTGATGCCTGGCTGGCGACCGAGCTGAAAACGCTGTTGGCGCACAAATGCCGGCAGCATTAAAGCCGCCTGAAACCGCCGTCAGGCTTGCGGCAGCCTGCCAACGACCGTGAACCGCGCCTGCAACTGCCGACTTTCTCCCTGCGCGAGTAACGCGATGCCCAGCTGCTGCCACTGGTCCTGCGGCGCATTGAGCGCGGCGTTGGCATGCTGCACCGGCTCGGCCGCGAAAAAGCCGCGTCCCACCGGTGAATAGACCTGAAAGCAGGGCGTATCGGCGGCCGACAGCTCAAGCGCCAGCCCCCGGCCGGGCCAGGCGATGCGGGCGGTTCCGCTCCAGCCCTCGAAGCCGTTGTCCAGGTCCTGGCCGCAGATCAGCCGGTCGTGCAGGCTGTAGCGCCCGGTGGCCGGCAGGCAGGCCACCGGCAGCACGTCCGCATCGACCGTCCAGACGCTGGCCACGCCGGCATCGAGCCGGGTGTGCGGGTTGCAGGGGTAGTAGGGGTGCAGGCCCAGGCCGCAGGGCATCGGCAGCGGCGACAGGTTGCGGCAGCTCAGCTCAATCGCCAGGCCATCGGCTGAGAGGCTGATGCGCTGGCGGGCTTCATAGGCCCACGGCCATTCGCCGGCAGCATGCTGGTAAACCAGCATGATCTGGTCCTGCCCGGCCTGCTCCACCTGCCACGGCGCGCGCCAGCCTTGGCCGTGCAGCGGGCTGGCGTCGCCCGGCAGGTTGCGGGCCAGGCGCACCGTCTGGCCGCCGCAGTCGAACTGGCCGCCGCGAATCCGGTTGGCATACGGCACCAGCGGAAAGCAGGCCGACTCCAGCACATCGGCGTAGTCGTCATCGGTGCCGCGCAGCAGCGGCTGGCGGCCGCCCGGCCCCAGCAGGTCGAAACGGGCGATGCTGCCGCCGACGGCCGGCAGCACGTCCAGCGCCAGGGCGCCGGCGCGCAGGGTGAAACGGGTCGGGGTGTGGTTGTGGTCGTTCATGGTCTTGGATGCGGGTCAGTCATGATTTTCCTGCGTCAACCCGCGAAGGCGGGTATCCAGACTCGTTTGGGCGCTTCAGCCTGTGTTGCTGGATTCCCGCCTGCGCGGGTATGACGGTCAGGGGATTTGTTATTTGCCAGATTCCCTGCAGGCCTTGCGCCACCGGCCGCCAGGGCCGCGCCGGTGATGATGACCACCTTGCCTTGGAAGCGGCCGGCGGGCATCAGCCGCCCTCCTGGGTGGACGGCGCGGTGTCGGGCTGGCGGATCATCTGCCGCGCCTGGTCGCGTTGCTCCCGCGCATGCTCGCCCTCGGCGCGGTTGGGCATCACCACCGGCACGGTCAGGCACACGCTCTGGGTCGGCAGCACGTCGCGCCAGTCGGCGATCAGCTGCCGGTAGGCCGTGCCCACCGGGCGGATGTTGCGGTCCAGGTCAAACAGGCCCAGCGGATTGACATGGCCGTTGCGCTCGCGCAGCGCGCTGTCCCAGTCCACCTGGTCGGTCAGCGAATACCAGGTGAAGCCGACGATGGGCACGCCGCTGTTGCGCACCCGCAGCACATTGGCCCATTCCTTCCACAGCCAGTTCACCGCCTCCGTGCCCAGCGGCCCCTGGGCCATGTTGGTTTCGGTGTGCATCACCGGCAGCAGGTAGCGGGCATGGTACTGGCGCGTGATCTCGTCGTAGCCGAACACCTCGCCCGCGCACCGGGTGGTGCCGTCGGCGGCCACCCGGTGCTCGTTGGTGGCGTAGTAGTCGTTGCCCAGGATGCAGTGCTGCTTGAGCCGGTTGCCGAGGAAAAAATGGTACTCGTCCCGCGTCATGCCGTTGTCGAGCAGGTACTCGTACATCTCCGAATCGACCCGCCGGCCGTAGTTCAGGTCCAGCGGCAGGAAACGCATCGAGTTCATCAGCTCGGCCGGCTTGATGGCCGCCGGGTTTTCGGCATGAAAGTATTCCGACGACTCGCTCTGCACGAAGATCGCGTCGGGACGCACCGACAGGATCGCCCGCATCGCCAGCACGTTTGCCCTGGCGATGTGCTTGAGCGCGGTGACGAAGGCCCGGTCGCTGGCCAGCTGCTCGTTCCACCAGCCGTAGCGGGCCGAGAACGTGGCGCAGATGTACATCTCGTTGATCGGCGTGTAGAGCTGCACCCACGGGAAGCGGGTGGCAAAGGCGCGGGCATAGGCGCAGAACTGGGCCGGAAAGTCCGGGTTCTGGAAGTTGCCCAGCCAGTCGGGCACGCCGAAATGGCACAGATCGACGATGGGCACGATATTGCGCCGCTTGAGCTCGGCAAACGTCAGGTCGGCGAATTCCCAGTC
>JAQGNK010000193.1 GCA_028291905.1 Polaromonas sp. | reverse complement strand
GCCTGGCTGGTGATCGTCGCGGCCGAGATGCTGACCGGCGGCGTCGGCATCGGTTTCTGGGTCTGGGACGAGTGGAACAACCTGAACGTCAAGAACATCATCATCGCCATCTTCGTGATCGGCATCGTCGGCCTGATGCTGGAGTTCGCGCTGATCAAGCTGGCCACCGCCTTCACCTTTGAAGAAGTCAAGAACTGACCTGCAGCTGCAACCCAAGGAGCATCGACATGAACACCTCAGTCAATCCGAAGTACATCGACATCCAGAATGTCGAGCAGGTCTTCAAAACCAAAAAGGGGCCGTTTTGCGCGCTGCAGAACGTCAACCTCACAGTCGCCAAGGGCGAATTCGTGGCCCTGATCGGACACTCGGGCTGCGGCAAATCAACGCTGCTCAACCTGCTGGCCGGCCTGACGATGCCGAGCCAGGGCGTGCTGCTGTGCGCCAACCGCGAGATCGGCGGCCCCGGCCCCGAGCGCGCCGTGGTGTTCCAGAACCATTCCCTGCTGCCGTGGCTGACCTGCTTCGAGAACGTCTATCTGGCGGTCGAGCGGGTGTTTTCGGCCACCGAAAGCCGGGCCCAGCTCAAGGCCCGCACCGATGCGGTGCTGGCGATGGTCGGCTTGAGCGCAGCCAGCCAGAAGCGTCCCGGCGAAATCTCGGGCGGCATGAAGCAGCGCGTCGGCATTGCCCGGGCGCTGTCGATGGAGCCCAAGGTGCTGCTGCTCGACGAGCCCTTCGGCGCGCTCGACGCGCTGACCCGCGCCAAGCTGCAGGACGAGCTGTTGCAGATCGTCGCCAACACCCAGAGCACGGTCGTCATGGTGACCCACGATGTCGATGAAGCCGTGCTGCTGAGCGACAAGATCGTGATGATGACCAACGGCCCGTCGGCGACGATTGGCGAGGTCCTGAGCGTCGATCTGCCGCGGCCGCGCAACCGGGTCGAGCTGGCCGAAAGCACCCAGTACCTGCACTACCGCAAGGCGGTCATCGACTTCCTCTACACGCGCCAGGCGCATGTGGAAAAAGTGGCCTGAAAAATAAAAGGGGCCGTCCCAGGCTCTTTTTCAACGAAAGTTTTCCATGTCTTCAGTTTTGCCTGCCAGCGGAGCCCTGCGCGCCCCACTTCTGGACAGCCGGCCCCAGCGCAGCAGCCCGGCCAGACTGGGCGGCCTGGCGTCGCTGGGCAAGTACCGCGAGATCATCATCGCGGTGGCGCTGTTCCTGCTGTTCGACCTGGGCGTTCTGGTGCTCAATTTCTACACCTCGTTCAAAATCGACCAGGACACGGTGTCGATCAACCTGTCGGGCCGCCAGCGCTATGTGTCCCAGCGCGTGGCGCGCACCCTGCTGGAACTCGACGCCATGCGCAGCGCCAGCCTGCCCTACAGGCCCGAGACGCTGGCTGAGCTGCGCGCCGGCGCCAACATCTTCCAGATATCGCACATGGCCTTTCGCGAAGGCGGAACGATTCCGGGCGGCGACGGCAAGCCGGTTCACCTGGAGCCGGTGGTGTCCAGCCGGGGACGCGAGCTGGAAGACAAGGTTGACGCGCTCTGGAGGCCTTATTACGAACTGCTGTCGCCCCTGATCTCGGGCAACGACTTCTCGCCTCAGCAGCTCGCCGCCGCCCTGAGCTACAGCCAGGCCAACAACATCAAGCTGCTGAACCTGGCGAATGACTTCGTGACCGAAACCCAGCAAATCGGCGCGTCCCGGGCCAGCGTGCTGCGCATGGTGCAGACCGGCGGCATCATCCTGGCGCTGCTGAACTTCGCCTTCATCCTGTTCAAGTTCCTGCGCCGCCTGAAAACCTCGGACGCCGCCATCGAGGCCGCCACCGAGGAGAACCGGGAAATCCTGACCAGCGTTCGGGAAGGCCTGTTCCTGCTCACCGCCAGCCATCAGCTGGGCTCGCAGCTGTCGCGCTCTTCCCATGAGCTGTTCGGCAGGACGCTCAGCCCCGGCCAGGATTTCTTCGAGCTGCTGTCCAGCCTGGTCTCTGACAAGGCGCTTACCGATGCGCGGGACTATGTGGCGCTGCTGTTCTCGCCGCACGTCAAGGAAAAGCTGATTCAGAGCATCAACCCGCTGGCCGAAGTGGAACTCACCGTCAAGAACCGGCTGGGCCAGGACACGAGGCGCTACCTGTCGTTTTATTTCAACCGGGTGCAAGACGCCGGCGTCGTGACCCATCTGCTGGTCACGGTGCAGGACATCAGCCAGAAAGTCGAGCTGCAGGCCCGCCTCTCCGAGGAGCGCCAGCGTTCGCAAAAAGAGCTGTCGATGATGCTCAAGGCCTTCGAGACTGACCCGGCCATGATGCGGATGTTCGTCGAGCGCACGGAAGCCTCGCTGCTCGAAGTCAATGACCTGCTGCGCAGCACCTCGTCGGCCACGTCGGAAACCCAGGTGATGAAGGCGGTGGACGGCGCCTACCGGCGGATTCATGCGGTCAAGGGCGATGCGTCAGCGCTGGGCCTGGAAATCCTGGCCTCGCTGGCCCACCAGTTCGAGAGCGAGCTGCAAAAGCTCAAGGACAGCGGCGCCGCCACCGGCGACGCCCTGCTGGCCCTGCCCTTGCCGCTGGAAGACCTGATGTCCAAGGTCGCGGCCTTCAAGCAGATGGGCCGCAAGAAAGCCGGCCATGCCGGCCCAAGCAGCGAGTTCCAGGAAGCGGGCGCGCCGCTGCAGGACATGAATGCGGCGCTGGCGCAGCTGGCCAGCGATGTCGCCGCCGACTGCGGCAAGCGCCTGCAGGCCAGCGTGCGCATTGGCAGCGCGCAGGACCTGGCGGCCGACAAGATCGACCTGGTGCGCGAAATCGCCATCCAGCTGGTGCGCAATGCGGTCGTGCATGGCGTGGAGGCAGCGCCCGGGCGGCTGGCCGCCGGCAAGGCGCCCGAGGGCCAGGTCGCGGTCAACCTGACCCGCGACGAAGGCGGCGAATGGCTGCTCAGCGTTCGGGACGACGGCGCCGGCATCCATGCGGACGCGGTGCGCCAGCGCCTGCTGGCGCTCAAGTGGTACAGCCCCGAGCAGCTGGAGAGCTTCAGCGACCGGCAGATCGTCAGCCATATCTTCAAGCCGGGCTTTTCCACCGCCGACGGCGCCAGCCGGCATGCCGGCCGGGGCGTCGGCCTGGACCTGGTGCAGTCCAATGTGCAGCGGCTGGGCGCGCGCCTGCAGCTGTCGAGCAGCCCGGGCCAGCACACCGAGTTCAAGATTTATTTCACCGCCTGAATCCGTTGAAACCCGCTGAAAAAGAGCATCCATGCGCAACCCGAAAGGAAATCCCTCATGCGGCTGATGATCGTTGACGACTCCAACATGATCCGCACCCGCATTGCCCGGGTGGTGCAAAACGGCGGCCTGCAGGGCGTGGTGCTGGCCGGTTTTGCCAAGAACGGCAAGGAAGCCCTGCGGGTGGCCCGCGTGACCCGCCCCGAGGTGGTGACCATGGACCTGACCATGCCCGAGATGGACGGCATCGAATGCATCCAGGCGCTGCTGGCGTTCGACCCAAGCATCAACATTCTGGTGGTCAGCGCGCTGAGCGACAAGTCCACCGCGATCCAGGCGCTCAGGCTGGGCGCGCGCGGCTTTGTCGGCAAGCCGTTCACCGACGAAGAACTGCAAATCGCGCTGCTCGATGTCGCCGAGCCGCGCTAGGAAAAACAACCATGGCCACGCTCAACGAAACCGACCTCAAGCTGTTCGTCGATTCCATCCGCAACTACCTCTTGGTCACGACCCGCCAGGAGCCGCAGATCACCTCGGCCTTCCTGGGCACCGCAGACATCGAAGCCTTTGAATTCAATGGCATCGTGACCTTTTCAGGCAGCCACAACGGCCACGTCATCGTCTCCATGCCCGACAAGCTGGTGCGCGAGATCTTGCTGCTGCAGCACGAAACCGACCTGCGGGACAGCAACTTGCTGGACACGGTGGGCGAAATCGCCAACACGCTGGCCGGCAATGCCCGCAAGACCCTGGGCTCAGAACTGGAAATATCGGTTCCGGTCAAGGTGCAGGGAACGCAGGGCATGAAGGCCAGGGTGCGCCAGCGCCCCTATGTCATCACCCTGCGCTGGAACCACTATTCAGCCATGGTGTGCGTGGACATGGACCGCCGGCACTGACGCCACCGGCAACCCGAATCAACCGACCTCCACAAGAAAAGAATCTTCACCATGAGCGGATTACGCAGTTTCCTCAAGGCCGGGCATGCCCCCACGCTGGGCGCGGCTTTTTTCTACTTCGCGGTTTCATGCTGCATCTGGGTCATGAACGGCGCGATGGCGCCCTTCATTTCAGAAACCTACAACCTGTCGCCGGCAGAAAAGGGCGTGATGCTGTCGGTGCCCATCTTCGCCGGCGCCCTGATGCGGTTTCCCCTGGGCGTGCTGGCGCAGTACATCGGCCGCAAGAACGCGACGCTGGTGGAAATGGGCCTGATCATGGTGGCGCTGCTGTTCGGCTATTTCGTGGTCGATTCCTACGGCAGCCTGCTGGCCATGGGCGTGCTGCTGGGCATTGCCGGCGCCAGCTTCGGCGTGGCGCTGAGCCTGGGCTCGGGCTCTTTCCCGCCGCGCTACAAGGGCCTGGCGATGGGCCTGGTGGGCGCGGGCAATGTCGGCACGGCGGTGTCGGTGCTGGTGGCCCCGGCCCTGGCCCAGCGTTTCGGCTGGCAGTCGGTCTATGGCATTGCCGCCGTGGCCATGCTGCTGCCGATGGCGGCGATGATCCTGTTCGCCAAGGAGCCCGACGACGTGGACAGCCATGCCACGCTGCGCGAGCATGTGGCCTGCCTGTTTGAAAAAGACGGCTGGGCCTTCAGCCTGATCTATGCGGTGACCTTCGGCGGCTTCATCGGCCTGGCGACTTTCCTGCCGTCCTACTACTACGACCAGTTCGGCGTGAGCAAGGTCGAGGCCGGCCAGCTGTCGATGCTGGC
>JAQGNK010000177.1 GCA_028291905.1 Polaromonas sp. | reverse complement strand
ATTTCATCGCGCTGTCGGCCTCCAGCCCCTATGTGCAGGGCCAGGACACGGCGTTCGATTCGGCCCGGCTCAATTCGGTGTTCGCCTTTCCGCTGTCGGGCCGGGCGCCGTTTGCCCTGACCTGGGACGAGTTCACGGTGTATTTCAACAAGATGGCGCACACCGGCGTGGTCAAGAGTATGAAGGATTTCTACTGGGACATCCGGCCCAAGCCGGAGTTCGGCACGATTGAAATCCGCGTCTTCGACACCCCGCTGACCATCGAGCGGGCCGCTGCGCTGGCCGGCTATGTGCAGTCGCTGGGCGCCTGGTTCATGGCCGAACAGCCCTTCATGCCGACCGAGGACGACTACCTGGTCTATACCTACAACCGTTTCCAGGCCTGCCGCTTCGGGCTGGACGCGGTTTATGTGGACCCGGCCACCGGCGGGCACATGCCGCTGCGCGAGCACATCCTGATGACGATGGCGCAAATCGAGCGCCATGCCCACGGCGTCGGCGCCAGCGCGGGCATCCATTTGCTGCGCACCAGCGCCGAGCACAACGACAACGATGCCCGCTGGCTGCGCGAGCGCCAGGGCGAGGAGCGGCTGCTGGCCGAAGTCATCCGGCAGGCCGCCGAGCGCTTCCGGGGCGGTGTCGGTTATGCGTGAGGCGGCCGGCAATTCAAGCAAGAACCACTGCCCGGCGGTGATTTTTCGCTATTGAATCCATAGCTACTTGTGCAGGCAATGCCTGCGCTGGAGGCCTGTTTTATGCTGAAAATTAGAGCAAAATTCATTCTGACTTGCAACGACTTCATCCTGGCCTCTTTGGTGCTACTAAATTAATAGCTGCCTGCGCAGGCAGCACCTTCGCAAGAGCCCTGTTTGATACTGAAAATTAGCTGTCGCACCGAAACAAGTGCCCCTCAAGCCTTCAGGAACTCCGCCTTGCCGCCCAGCCAGCGCAGCACATGCCGCTCGGCCAGCTCGGGATACCGGTCCAGCATCAGCGGCGCAGCTTCCCGCGCCCAGGCCAGCAGCGCGGTGTCGGTCTGCAGGTCGGCGAAGCGCAGCAGCGCCGCGCCCGACTGCCGCGCCCCCAGGACTTCACCCGGCCCGCGAATCTCCAGGTCGCGCCGGGCGATCTCGAAGCCGTCGTTCGTCTCGACCATCGCTTTCAGCCGCGCCCGCGCCACCTCGCCCAGCCGGGGCGCGTCGCCGGTCGAGTACAGCAGCACGCAGGCCGAGGCCGCCGCGCCGCGCCCGACCCGGCCGCGCAGCTGGTGCAGCTGCGACAGGCCGAAGCGCTCGGCATGCTCGATCACCATCAGCGACGCATTCGGCACATCGACGCCGACCTCGATCACCGTGGTGCTGACCAGCACCGCCATCACGCCCTCGGCGAACAGGCTCATCACCGCCTTCTTCTCGGCCACCGGCATGCGCGAATGCAGCAGGCCGACCATCACGTCGGGCAGCGCTTCGCTCAGGGCCTGGTGCGTCTGGGTCGCGTTGACCAGGTCGATGGACTCGCTCTCCTCGATCAGCGGGCAGACCCAGTAGATCTGCCGGCCTTCGGCAATCTGCGCCCGGATGCGCGAAATCACCTCGTCGCGCCGGGCGTCGTTCACCACCTTGGTCACGATGGCGGTGCGCCCCGGCGGCAGCTCGTCGAGCGTCGAGACATCGAGGTCAGCGTAGTAGCTCATGGCCAGGGTGCGCGGGATCGGCGTGGCGGTCATCATCAGGAGATGCGGTTCCTCGCCGCCCTCGGTCATCTTGCTGCGCAGCGCCAGGCGCTGGGCCACGCCGAAGCGGTGCTGCTCGTCGATGATGGCCAGCGCCAGGTTCCGGAACACCACCTTGTCCTGGATCACCGCATGGGTGCCGATGACCAGCCCCGCCTCGCCGCTTTCGACCAGCGCCAGCATCTGGCGCCGCTCCTTCGGTTTCTGGCTGCCGGTGAGCCAGGCGGTGGTGATGCCCAGCGGCTCCAGCCAGCTCAGCAGCTTGCGGAAATGCTGATCCGCCAGGATTTCGGTCGGCGCCATCAGAGCGCACTGCCAGCCGGCGTCGATGCAGCGGGCGGCGGCCAGCGCCGCCACCACGGTCTTGCCGGAGCCGACATCACCCTGCAGCAGCCGGTGCATCGGCACGTTTTTTTTCAGGTCGGCGGCAATCTCGTCGCCGACCCGCTGCTGCGCGCCGGTCAGGCGAAACGGCAGGCGCTCCAATAATTGCTCCTGCAGCGTGCAATGGGTGCCGCGCATCGCCGGGCCATTCAACGCCGGGGCGCGCATCGCGGCCCGCACCCGCCTGGCCTGGAGTTGGGAGATTTGCTGGGCCAGCAGCTCCTCGGCCTTGAGCCGCTGCCAAGCCGGATGGCTGCGGTCTTCCAGGGTTTGCAGCGCCGTATCGGGCGTGGGGTGATGCAAAAACTGTAGCGCCTCGCGCAGACTGTATATGCGCTGCAGCATGTTTTGGCTTAAAAACTGCGGCGGAATCGTTTCATTCAAGTCGGCGCGCGCCAGCCCGCTCAGCACCGCCTTGCGCAAGTACACCTGCGGCAGGCCGCCCGAGGTCGGATAGACCGGCGTCAGGCCGGCGGGCAGGTCGCCTGCGGCCAGCTTGAAGTGCGGATGCATCATCTCGCGACCCAGGAAGCCGCCGCGCAGCTCGCCCCGCACCCGCACCTGCGCGCCCACGCTCAGGGTTTTCTGGTGCGAGGGGTAGAAATTGAGGAAGCGCAGCAGGCAGGTGTCGCTGCCGTCATCCACGGTGACCAGCAGTTGGCGCCGCGCGCGGATCATGATCTCGCTGTGCACCACCCGGCCCTCGATCTGCACCACTTCGCCGTCGCGCGCGTCGGCCAGGCGCACGATGCGGGTTTCATCCTCGTAGCGCAGCGGCAGGTGCAGCGCCAAGTCGATGTCGCGCCGCAGCCCGAGCTTTTCCATGGCTTTTTGCGCCGGCGACTTCGGCAGCGGTTTCTTGGCGGCGGCCGGCGGGGCCAGGGCGGCGGGCGCCGGGCTGGAGGTCAGGTTCATGGGGTAGCTCTGCGGTGGTCCGGCTGATGTGAGGCGCGCAGCTTGGCTGAGGCGGCCGGCCTGGACCAGGCGGCCCGCCGCCTGCCATGCACAGCGTGCATATCCTGTCCGTCGCCAGAAAATGAAGGCTTTCCCGGCCTGGGCTGCAAGGCTATCGCTGAAGGTCTGGCGATTTTCATACGCCATGATAAAACAAGCCGCCAGCCCATGTAAATCAAGCGCAGGCAGCTATTACTTTCAGAGCACCCTGGCTGTTTGTCCAGGCTTCGGCGAAACGTCCGCGCAGGCGCTGCTTGAACCGCTTGCCAGCGCACGGGCCGGCCGGCTGTTCATGGCCCAAGCCAAGCCTGAAACGAGGAAATTCAGGGCGCATTTATTCTGCTGCGGCACCATCGACAGGGCGACAAGGACACCCTGGGCGGATCGGAAGAAAACCCCGCTTGCTGCGACAATCGCCGGTTTCATCCCACTTGGCACGGGGCAGTCCACCCCTCAAGCACATGACCAGCCCTTTCGCATCCCCCGTTTCTCATATTTCTTCCATTGCTCCAGACGCTGCGCCGCCTTCGGCCGCCGCGCCTGACGCCGAGCGCAGATTCACCCTCGGCGACTTTGACTTCATCCTGCCCGACGAACTGATTGCCCAGCACCCGGCCGCCGAGCGCAGCGCCTCGCGCCTGCTCGACGGCCGGGCCGGCAGCATCGCGGATCGCCGCTTCGCTAACCTGCCCGATTTGCTCCAGCCCGGCGACCTGCTGGTGTTCAATGACACGAAAGTCGTCAAGGCCAGGTTGTTCGGCCAGAAGGCCAGCGGCGGCAAGCTCGAACTGCTGATCGAGCGGGTGCTGTCACCCCATGCCGATGCAGGCCATGAAGTCGCCGCGCACATGAAGGTCAGCAAGAAGCCCCTGCCCGGCGCAG
>JAQGNK010000159.1 GCA_028291905.1 Polaromonas sp. | reverse complement strand
GCCCATAAGTTCGCTTTTTTGGGGAAAACCCTGCCCAAACACGCTAAATTAGACGCCATGAAAAAAATTCTAATCTTCGGCGGCACGGGTTTTGTCGGCTCCCAGGTTTGCGAAAAGCTCAACCAGTTGTCCTGCCATGTCACGGTGGCCACCCGCCGCAGCGGCCATGCAAAAAAGCAGCTGCTGCTGCCGCTGGTGTACATCGCCGAAGTGGACCTGAATGACAGCGCCGCGCTGGCCGCCGTGGTGGCCGGCCATGACGCGGTCATCAACCTGGTGGCGATCTTGCACGGCTCGGAAGCGGCCTTCCAGAAAGTGCATGTGCAGTGGCCGCTGACGCTGGCCCGCGCCTGCAAGGCCAGCGGCGTAAGGCGCCTGCTGCATGTCAGCGCGCTGGGCGCCTCGGTCAATTCACCCTCGAAGTACCAGCGCAGCAAGGCACGGGGCGAAGCGGCGCTGCTCGGCTCGGGGCTGGACGTGACGGTGCTGCGGCCCAGCGTCATCTTTGGCGCGGGCGACAAGTTTCTCAACACCTTCACCAAGCTGCAGCAGGTGTTTCCGGTGATTCCGCTGGCACGCAGCCAGGCGCGCTTCCAGCCGGTGTGGGTCGGCGACGTGGTCAGCGCGCTGGTGCATTGCCTGCACGACACCGAAACCATCGGCCAGGTCTATGAAGCCTGCGGCCCCGAGGTGTTCACGCTCAAGCAGCTGGTGCAGCTGGCCGGCGGCTACGCCGGCATCAACCAAGGCAAGGGCCGCCCTGTGATCGGCCTGCCCGATGCGTTGGCGCGGCTGCAAGCGTTTTTCATGGAACTCGCGCCGGGCGACCCGATGCTCAGCCGCGACAACCTGGATGCCATGAAAACCGACAACGTGGCCAGCGGCAAGCTGCCCGGCCTGAAGGCGCTGGGCATTTCCCCGGCTTCGCTGGAAGCGATTGCGCCGACCTACCTGGGCGCGCGCGGCCTGCGCACCAACCTGATGGCCAAGCGGATGACTTCCGGCCGGTTTTGAAGAACCGGCAGTCATTCGAGGCACGGCCATGTGATGCGCTGCCCGGCAATCCTGCCGCTGCCTCCCTTCCCTTCCTCCACCCGTGACAACCTGGCGTCAAACCAACCATGCTCAAGCTCTACATCGGCAACAAGAACTATTCGTCCTGGTCCATGCGCCCCTGGGTGCTGCTCAGGCAGGCCGGGATTCCCTTCGAGGAAGTCTATGTCCGCTTCGATTCGTTCGACGCCGACTCCGACTTCAAGAAGCGCATCGGCAGCGTGAACGCGGCGGGCAAGGTGCCGGTGCTGGACGACGACGGCTTTCGGGTCTGGGACACGCTGGCCATTGCCGAGTACCTGGCCGAACGTTGCCCCGAGAAAAACCTCTGGCCCCGGAACATTCATGCGCGGGCCACCGCCCGCAGCGCCTGCGCCGAGATGCACAGCGGCTTCGGCGCCCTGCGCAGCGCCTGCCCGATGAACATCGAGGCCGACCTGAAGGACGTTGGCCAGCTGATCTGGCGCGACAAGCCGGCCGTGCGCGCCGATGTGGCCCGCCTGACCGCGTTGTGGCAAGGGCTGCTGGCGGCGCATCAGGGGCCGATGCTGTTCGGCGACTTCAGCATTGCCGACGCGTTTTTCGCGCCGGTCTGCATGCGCCTGAAAACCTACGGCCTGCCGGTGCCGGGCGACATTGCCGCCTATGTCGAGCGCCTGAGCGCCCAGCCCGGCGTGAAGGCCTGGATCGAAGGCGCGCTGCTGGAAAACGACTTCCGGGATTTCGAGGAGCCCTACCGGGTCAAGCCATCAAGCGCTGAGCAGTGAAAGTGAGCAGCAGCATGGTCACCATTTACCTGCGCTATGTGCTGGACAGCCGCAGGCTCAAGGAATTCGAGCACTATGGCAAGCTGTGGATTGCGCTGGTCGAGAAATTCGGCGGCCGGCACCACGGCTACTTCATGCCCAGCGAAGGCGCCAGCAACATTGCGCTGGCGCTGTTCACCTTTGACAGCCTGGCGAGCTATGAAATCTATCGCCAGCGCTCGTTCGAAGACCCGGACTGCCAGGCCGCCTTTCAATATGCAACCGACACCGGCTGCATCATCAGCTACGAACGCAGCTTTTTCCGGCCTGTGTTTTCTTGAAGAATTAAAGAAGCGGCCTCAAACCGGCAGCCTTGCCAAAACCTGGCTGCCTCCATCCGGGCAATCTCCTGAAATTGCTTCAAGACCAACAGCTCAACCAGGCGAGATGATGAAGTCTGCTCCGGCGCCCAGGCCGCACGCCAGGCCGGGCAGGCCGCCGGGGGGGTTTGCGAACTTGTAGAAAACTGCGGATTCGGCAGCAGCTGCCCAAGTTGCCCAAGCCTGCATCATCCGCGCCCGCAACGGAGCAGCCGGTGCGCGCATGACGCTGGCGCAGTTCCTCGCAGCGCTGAAAATCAGCCGCTGACCAGGCCGGCTGCCGCCACACCGGCGATGCAGATGGCCTCGTCCTCGTCGCCGGTGCCGCCGCTGGCGCCCACCGCGCCCAGCAGTTCGCCGGCAGCGTTCCTGATCAGCACGGCGCCGGTCTGCGGCAGGAACTTGCCGTTGGCGGTGGCCGCCAGCGAGACGAAAAAGTTCGGGTTGTCCTTGGCGCGCTGGCCCAGCACGCGGCTGGACGCGCCCATGCCGACCGCGCCCCAGGCCTTGGCCTGGGCCACGTCGAAGCGGAACATGCTGGCGCCGTCTTCGCGGGCAAAGGCCTTCAGGTGGCCGGCGCCGTCGAGCACCGCGATGCCCATCGGGTTGTAGCCGGCCTCTTTGGACTTGGCCAGGGCGGCGGTGATGATGAGATGGGCCTGTTCGAGGGTGAGCGTCGTCATAAAAAACCTTTGCTGAAGTTGCGGGGAAAACTTTCCTGAATTTTCTGCCAAAACCGCAGCCGCCACGGCGCCGGGTTCATCAGGCGCAAAAGCCTTGCCACGCACAAGCATGCTGACGCTATTTTTTTCATAGCTGCCCGCGTATGTTTTATATGCGCCAGAGGCCGATTTGGTTCAAATTTTTCAGTCTGCGCCCGCCTTGTGGCCGACAGACAAGTCCGATCCTAAAAATTCACGTAGGGCGACTGGACCGGAAGGCCGCGGCGCCGGCGCTTGCCGGGTGGCTCCTCCTGATCCCTTGAAGATGCGCCATGCACCAGCGGCTACCGGGCAGCGGCACCGGACCGCCGGCTGGTTCGGATCACGGAACGCGCCACGGGCGAATCCGGCGTGCGGGTTGCACCGGCAGGCGCTGGGCATGGCGCCACTTTCAAGTCACATGCCGACCTTGGCAGCCTGCGGAACCCTTGCGCGCCGGCCTACACTTGCAAAATGAAAATTTACATGGTGGGGGGTGCGGTTCGCGATGCCTTGCTGGGCCTGCCGGTGGCAGACCGCGACTGGGTGGTGGTGGGCGCCACGCCCGAGCAGCTGGCGGCGCAGGGCTTTTTGCCGGTGGGCAAGGACTTTCCGGTGTTCCTGCATCCGCAGACCCGCGAGGAATACGCGCTGGCCCGCACCGAGCGCAACACCGCGCGCGGCTACCGGGGCTTTGCCATCCATGCCGAGCCCGACGTGACGCTGGAGCAGGACCTGGCGCGGCGCGACCTCACTATCAATTCAATAGCTGCCTGCGCAAGCGATGAAAGCGCTGGAGGCACATTCGATGCTGATCTTTCAGCCCTGATCGACCCCTACGGCGGCCAGCGCGACATCCAGGCCAAGGTGCTGCGCCACGTCACCGACGCCTTCCGCGAAGACCCGGTGCGCATCCTGCGGCTGGCGCGCTTCGCCGCCCGCTTCGCCGACTTTTCAGTCGCGCCCGAGACCATGGCCCTGATGCGGCAGATGGTGGACGACGGCGAGGTCGATGCGCTGGTGCCAGAACGGGTGTGGCAGGAACTGGCGCGTGGCCTGATGGAAAAAAAGCCGTCGCGCATGTTCGAAGTGCTGCGGGACTGCGGCGCGCTGCAAAAGCTGCTGCCCGAAGTCGCCCGGCTCTGGGGCGTGCCGCAGCGGGCCGACTACCACCCCGAGGTCGATACCGGTGTCCACCTGATGATGGTGCTGGACATGGCGGCGCGGCTGGAGGCGCCGCTGCCGGTGCGCTTCGCCTGCCTGTGCCACGACCTCGGCAAGGGCACCACGCCCGCCGACGTGTTGCCCCGGCACATCGGCCATGAGGTGCGCAGCGCGCAGCTGCTCAAGGGCGTGTGCCAGCGGCTGCGGGTGCCGCTCGATTGCCGCGAGATCGCCGACGTGGTGGCGCGCGAGCACGGCAACATCCACCGCAGCGGCGAGATCAGCCCGGCCGCCACGGTGCGCCTGCTGGAGCGCTGCGACGCGTTTCGCAAGCCCCAGCGCTTCGCCGACATTTTGCTGGCCTGCGAGTGCGATGCGCGGGGGCGCCTGGGACTGGAGGAAAAACCTTATCCGCAGCGCCCTGCCCTGCTGGGGCAGCTGGCAGCGGCGCAGTCAGTGCCCACCGACCAGGTGGCCGCCGAGGCCATGGCCGCCGGCCACGGCGGAGCGAAGATTGGCGAATGGATTCATCAGGCGCGGGTGGAGGCGGTGCGGCAAGGCTGGCCCCAACCAATCGGCGCCTAGAGCAAAACCGCACCGACTGGCACAGGCCAATAATGGCTGCAGCGCAGGCAACGCTTGCACCAAAAGCTATCGATTCAATAGCATCAAGCTGCCGGCTGCAGCCCTTGCAAGTCAGGGTAATTTCACTCTGGCGGCAACCAAAGCCCTTCAGCTTGAAAACCGCCTGCGGTAGTCGCGTGGCGCGATGCCCAGGTTGCGCTGGAAGGTCGTGCGCATCCGCTCCTCGTCGCCAAAGCCGCACAGGCCGGCGATCTGGTCGACATTGCGGCCCGAATCCTCCAGCAGCCGCCGGGCCGCCTCCAGCCGGAAGACCTCGACCGCTTTTGCCGGGGTGCGCCCGGTTTTTTGCTTGTAGACCCGCGCAAAGTTGCGCGGGCTCATGCCGGCCCGGTCGGCCAGCAGTTCGACCGACAGGTTCTTGCGGCCCAGGTTGTCGGTGATCCAGAGGTTGAGTTCGTCAAAGGCCGCGCTGTCCTGCGCCTGCGACTGCAGCAGCTCGCTGAACTGGGCCTGGCCGCCGGGCCGCTTCAGGTACACGACCAGCTCCCGCGCTACTTCCATCGCCACCTCATGCCCGCAGTCGGCCTCGACCAGCGCCAGCGCCAGGTCGATGCCGGCGCTGACGCCGGCTGAAGTCCAGACCGCGCCCTGCTGGACAAAAATCGCGTCCCGGTCAATCTCGACCGAGGGGAAGCGCGCCTTGAGCATGTCGCACATGCCCCAGTGGGTGGCAGCGCGCCGGCCATCGAGCAGCCCGGCCTGCGCCAGCAGAAAAGCGCCGCTGCAGACCGATGCGGTGCGCCGCGCCGCGCCGGCCGCAGCATGCAGCCACTGCGCGAGCGGCCCGGAGCGCTCAAGCACCTGCTCGATATGGGGCGAGCCTGGAACGACCCGGGTGTCGATCTGCGCACCGGCAAAGTCAGCCAGCGGCAGGGTCTGCAGCGACACGCCTTCGGCGGTGTTCACTAGCCCGCCGTTCAGGCTGGCGGTGAACCGCAGATAGCCCGGCAGGCCGCGCTTTTCCATGGCTTTCGACGCGGCCCAGAACACGGTTTGCGGGCCGGTCACATCGAGCAGGCCCATGTCGGGAAAGGCCATGAACAGCACCAGCCGCATGCCGTCCGGCAGTGGCAGAAATTCAGGGTTATACGTCATTTGCGCCAGATTCTTTCACTTTTACCATTGGTTCGTCAATGCAAAAAAGCGTCGCCGCCTGGTTCTGGCACCGGCAGCCGGCCATGGCTGGCGCCTATGGGCAACGACACCGTCCGATCAGCTATTCACAAGTTAAAAAAGGAAATTTTTATGACCCAGCGCGTCAATTACCTCCAGCAATCCCCCGAACTGTTCAAAAAGTTCCTCGCCTTCAGCACCGCCCTGGAGCAATGCGCCATCGAAAAGCCGATCCGCGACCTGGTCGAGATCCGGGCGTCGCAGATCAATGGCTGCGGCTTTTGCCTGGACATGCACATCAAGCAGGCAAAAATTCATGGCGAGCGCGAGCTGCGCCTGCACCATGTGGCGATCTGGCGCGAATCCACCCTGTTCATCCCGCGCGAGCGGGCGGCGCTGGCCTGGACCGAAGCGCTGACCACCCTGCCCGGCCAGGGCGTGCCGGACGAGGTATACGAGCGCGTTCGCACCCAGCTGTCCGAGAAGGAAATCTCGGACCTGAGCTTTGTGGTGATGTCGATCAATGCGTGGAACCGCGTCAATGTCGGCTTCAAAACCGTGCCCGGCTCGTCCGACGCGGCCTACGGGCTGGACAAGGCCGGCCTGAACTGAGCCGTTCCACCTATCCAAACGCCCAAGCCGGCGCCATGCATGGCAGCGCATCGGCCTGGGCGCTTTAACCCGTTAACTGCCGGCCCGGCTTGCGGGCTCGGGAATCAAAAAGGAATGTTATGAAAATCGTAGTCATCGGCGGCACTGGTCTCATCGGCACCAAGGTCGTCAACAAGCTCCGCGAGGCCGGCCATGAGGTGCTGCCGGCATCGCCCGCCTCGGGCGTCAACACCTTGACCGGCGAGGGCCTGGCCCAGGCGCTGGCTGGCGCACAGGTGGTGGTCGATGTGGCGAACTCGCCGTCGTTCGAGGACCGGGCGGTGCTGGAATTCTTCGAGGTCTCGGGCCGCAACCTGCTGGCCGCCGAAGCGGCCGCCGGCGTGCGGCATCACCTGGCGCTGTCGGTGGTCGGCACCGAGCGCCTGCTGCAAAGCGGCTACTTCAGGGGCAAGATGGCGCAGGAACAACTGATCAAGGCCGCCGGCATTCCCTACACCATCGTCCACTCGACGCAGTTCTTCGAGTTCCTCGGCGGCATTGCCCAGTCGGGGGCCGACGGACAGACGGTTCGCCTGTCGCCCGCCTTCGTGCAGCCGATTTCATCGGATGACGTGGCCGCCGCCATGGCCGACATCGCCACCGGCGAGCCGGTCAACGGCACCGTCGAGATCGCCGGCCCCGAACGAGTTCGGCTGGCCGAGCTGGTGCAGCGCTACCTGCGCGAAACCCACGACCCGCGCACGGTGGTCGCGGATGTTCACGCACGCTACTTCGGCGCCGAGCTGAACGATCAGAGCCTGGTGCCCGGCGACAAGCCGCGCCTCGGCGCAATGAACTTCGACGCCTGGATGCGCCAGTCCAGAGCTGGCAAGTGACTTGATCTGCGGTGGATGAGGCGCCTGCGCGTATTTATGCATCAAAAAAAGCCTCTGGCGCAGGCAGCGCATGCACAGGCAGCTATTAATTCAGTAGCGACCTATAAGGGCTTCCAGCCGCCGGTCAGCGCCCAGAAAAAGGCCAGGGCGGCTGGTGTGCAGCCATTTCAGGCCAAAGTGCCAAGGCCTTATAGCAACCCGCCGCCAAGAACAGATCCTGGACAGCGGATTCATCAGGCGCGGGTGAAGGCGGTCAGGCTGCGTGCAGCCGGGCTGGCGTGGCAGAGCCAGACGCCATGACTTGAAATTACCGTTGACCGGACAGGCCGAGGCTTTTTCTTTGGCGTTGGGGGCTGGTGGAAACGAATGCGCCCTACCATTGACAATGTGCAAACCGTAGCGTCTGGCCGTGATTTGGTCTGAATGAAGATTTCACCAATTTTTGAAAACTGCCGGTTTTTTGCTATCTTTAATGCAGCAAGCCATACAAGAGGAATAAAGATAAATGACAGTTTTTAATGTTGAAGTTGCCACGCTATCCCGTAGCACTTTGCGGTATATGTTGAGTTAGCTTTCAATGGAAGATCTACGACACGGCGAGCTGGAAGGCTTGAGCGAAGGAAAGATCACACTCTTGCCTTTACGCGCCCGCGTGCTCAAATTCGTTGGCTATCTGCTGTTACCTGGCACTTTCATTGCGGTATGGCTGAACATGTGGATGACAAGGAGCTACAGCAAATCGCAGCTCGTATGGCTCGGTGTGAGTTGCGCGCTGGGATTCGCTGCGTGGACTGTTTCGATGCGCAGTGATGCATTCTGTCGGTCCTGCGGCAGGTTACTGATCAAGCGACGCGCCTCCGAAACCCGGAATAAAACCGAGTACTCCGGAATCATAGTGATCTGCACGCATTGCAAAACCTACGAGAAGTTTCTTCGCTCTCATGACTAGTTCTATAGCTGGAGACCGCTGGTTGAGAGTTAACAATTCATTCAAGCAGGCCTTGCTTCGCAAGTCGCCTCAATTCGGGCGTTAAAGAAAAGTCCCGCAGCACTTGAATGCGATGTTGCAAGTCGGGGCCATCGCGGGTGAGCCGCTCAGGGCTCATGGGCGCTGACAACCATATTCTCCACAGATAACTCACCCTAAAAACGCTACGAAATCAATAGCTGCCCGCGCATGCGTTACATGCGCCAGAGGCCTGTTTGATGCATGAACTTCCGTAGCTGCATCCGCGCATCCCTTCTCTCCGGGGAAGCCCAACTTGCCAAAGCCAAGATTGGAGAGTCAGGCTTCCGGCGCGCTTTTGCCTATCGGCTTGGCTGCCAATAGCCCAACGGCAACTTGCCCACCGACCAGCGACTACCCGCCAGCCAATCCAGCAAGCGCCAGGCCTAGCAACCTGCTTTCAAAAACAAATCCCGGTCAGGCGCGAAGTTGGCGTGCAGTGGCAGCCAGGCGCCGCCCAGCGCCCGCGCGTCCGAGCCGATGCTGCCGGTCGCCAGCGTGGCGGGAAACAGCCCTTCCCAGCTGTAGCCGGCCAGCGCTTCGCGGGTGCGCTCGATCAGGCGCTGCAGCAGCGGCCGGCAGAACGAGCCGTCCAGCACGATGGCGTCCAGGTCCAGGAAGGCGGTGCCGCTGACGATGGCGTAGGCCAGCGCATTGGCGGCCGGCTGCAGCCAGGCGGCGGTCTCCTTTTCATACGGCGGCTGCAGGGCGCGCTCGTCGTAAGCGGCGGTTGCATCCAGCCCCTGCGCATTGAAGCGCTGCTCCAACTCCCACAGCGACGCCTGGTGAATCAGCTGCTCTGGCTGGACGCCTGCGGAACTTGCCACGGCCAGCGGCAGCGATGCTACCGCGCCGGCATTGCCGTGCAGGCCGCCGTGCAGATGGGAGTTGATGACCAGCCCGCCGCCGACGAAGGTATCGACAAACAGGTAGAGAAAGCTCTTGAGGTCGCGCCCGCGCCCGGCCACCAGCTCGGCCACGCAGGCGGCCGAGGTGTCCTTGGCGAAGCTCACCGGCAAGCCGGTCATGCGCTGGACTTCGGCTTTCAGGTCAATCTGGTTCCAGGTGTCCGACTGCGCATCCGACAGGCCCAGCATCTTGTGCCAGCCGCCGATCTGCAGCGGCGCGGCTATGCCCACGCCGACCAGCCGGGGCGCCAGCGCGCCCAGGCCGTTTTGCAGGTCCCGCATCTGCTCGCCCAGCGCCGGCAGCAGCACGGCCGCATCGGGAAAGGCGTAGCCAAGGGTCTTGCGCTGGCGCACCCGGCCGGTGAAGTCGACCAGCAGCCAGTCGGTGTTGCGCCGCCCGATCTTGATGCCGATGGAAAAGGCGCCGTCCGGGTTGAGCGCCAGCGGCACCGACGGCTGGCCGATGCGCCCGCGCACCGGGTCGTGCCGGATCAAAAGGCCATCGTCGTCGAGCCGGGTGGTGATCAGGCCGATGGTCTGCGCCGTCAGGCCGGTCAGGCGCGCCAGGTCGGCCTTGGACAGGCTGCCGTTCTGGCGGATCGCCTGCAACACCACCCGCTCATTGAACTGGCGCATGCCCACATGGTTGGAGCCGCGCTGTCGCAGCAGGGGGGGAGCCATGTCAGTCGTCATGGGCGTGGAGTTTCGCCGATAAGGCCGCGCGCGCCTTCATGCATGGGCTTCGGGCGGCAGTTCGCTGGCCAGCTTGGCCCCGGTCATCACCGCCACCGTGTCGCTCATGCTGATGAACCTGGGGTTCACCACGGCGGCGCGCTTACCCAGGCGGGCGATGTGGATGCGGTCGGCGACCTCGAACACATGCGGCATGTTGTGCGAGATCAGCACCACCGGCAGGCCCTTGTCGCGCACCCGGCGGATCAGCTCCAGCACCATGTTGCCCTCCTTCACGCCGAGCGCGGCGGTAGGCTCGTCCATGATGACGACGTGCTGCGCAAAGGCCGCCGCCCGCCCCACCGCGACGCACTGGCGCTGCCCGCCCGACAGGGTTTCGACCGCCTGCGTCATCGAGCGGATGCCGACCTTCAGGTCGTTCATGCGCGAGGTGCTTTCGGCCAGCATCTTCTTCTTGTCCAGCAGGCGGAAGAACTGGCCCAGCCAGCCGGGGCGGCACAGCTCGCGGCCGAGGAACAGGTTTTCGGCAATCGTCATCGCCGGCGCCACCGCCAGGTCCTGGTAGACGGTTTCGATGCCCGACTTGCGCGCATCCATCGGGCTCTTGAAGTGAATCGGCTGGCCGTCGAGCAGGATCTGGCCCTCGTCGGGAATCGTCGCGCCCGACAGGCACTTGATCAGCGAGGACTTGCCGGCGCCGTTGTCGCCGATCACCGCCAGGATTTCGCCGGCGCGCAGCTCGAAGTCGGCGCCGTCGAGCGCGGTGACCTGGCCGTAGCGTTTGATCAGGCCCTTGGCCTGCATCACGATTTGATGTTGTTGCGCGCTCATCTCAACGTACTCCCTTGCGAGACATCTGGTCGGTGGCCACGGCCAGGATCACCAGGATGCCGGTGGCCAGAACCTGGTAAACCGAGGACACGCCCATCAGCGTCAGCCCGTTGCGAAACACGCCGACGATCAGCGCGCCGACCAGCGTACCCAGCAGCATGCCGCGTCCGCCGAACAGGCTGGTGCCGCCCAGCACCACGGCGGTGATGGCGTCCAGGTTCTCGGTCTGGCCGGCGTTCGGGTCACCGGCGCCGGTGCGGGCCACCGACAGCAGCGCGGCAATGCCGTAGAACAGGCCCGCCAGCACGTACACGCCCAGCAAGACCCGCTCGGTCGGAATGCCGGTCAGCCGGGTCGCCTCGGGGCTGTTGCCGACGGCGTAGATATGCCGGCCCGGCGCGGTTTCGCGCAGCCAGAGCCAGGTCGCCACATAGAGCGCCAGCATCAGCAGCACGCCGAAGGCAATCGAGGTGCCGCCGAAGTTCAGCGTGTTGCCCAGGAAGGTCATGCCGGCCGGAATGTCGGTCACCGTCTGTGCCTGCGAATACAGCTGGGTGATGGCGAAGGCGATGTTCAGCGTGCCCAGCGTGACAATGAAGGGCGGCAGCTTGATGCGGGTGACCAGCAGGCCGTTGAGCAGGCCGAACCCCATGGTGGCGGCCATGCCGCAGGCAATCGCCAGCGGCGCGGACAGGCCGTAGTCGGCCGACACCTTGGTCATCACGATGCCGCCCAGCGCCATCACCATGCCGCACGACAAATCGATGCCGGCGGTCAGGATGATCAGCGTCTGGCCGATGGCGATGACGCCGACCACCATCACCTGCTGCAGGATCAGCGAGAAGTTCTGGGCGGTTAAAAACCGCTCGTTCTGGAACGAGAAAAATCCGCAGGCCAGCAGCAGGGCGATGAAAGGCCCGAGCGTGGCAACCGACGGCAGCCGGGACGGGCGCGAGACAGGCGCGGGCATGGACGCCGGCGCCGTGGCGGGCTGGGGCGCCGGGGTGGTAGTGGGAGTGGTGGTGTTCATGATGTGGGCATGGCTTGTGAGGGTGGGGTTCCGCAAGAACCATCGCAAGCCCCGCCGTGGCGGGAACCTGCACGTTGGGCGCGTTCGTTTTGGCCAGCAAACAGTTTTCAGGATAAAAAAGACCTTTTGCGCATACTGCGCCTGCGCAAGCAGCTATTGATTCAGTAGCAATCAGCGCGCTGCCATTGCAGGCCAGGGAGATTTCGCTCCAGCCGCTGCGCGCCCCAGGGACGCGCAGCCAGGTCAAAGGCGGCCGGTTTACTTCTTTCCCCAGCACATGTCGGTGCCGGCCTTGACATCCTGACTTTCGACGCCGGCCTGGGGCTTGGCGGCGATCAGCGTCACGCCGGTGTCGGTGTAGCCGCTGACCTTCTTGCCGGTCTTGGCAAACTCCACGCCGGCGGCCACGCCCATGGCGGCCATCTTCAGCGGGTACTGCTGGGAAGTCGCGGCAATCACGCCCGCGCCCACATCCCGCACGCCGGCGCAGCCGCCATCGACCGAGACGATCACCACGTCTTTTTCCTTGCCGGCGGTTTTCAGCGCCTTGTAGGCACCGGCGGCGGCCGGCTCGTTGATGGTGTAGACCAGGTTGATGGCCGGGTTCTTCTGCAGGCAGTTCTCCATCGCGGTCTGGCCCTTGGCCACGTCGCCGAAGCTGTCGGCCATGCAGACCACTTCGGCCGGCTTGGCCAGCGAATTGTTCTTCGCGTCCAGCGACTGCAGGCCAAAGCCCTGCAGGAAGCCGTTGTGGCGCTGGGCGCCGACCGGGTGGCCGGGCATCAGGTCGAGCGTGGCAATCACCGGCTTCTTGCCGGCCAGGGCGGCCTTGGCGTATTGGCCGATCAGCACGCCGGCTTTGTAGTTGTCGGTGGCGAACAGGCCATCGACCGCGCTGACCGGGTCGGTCGGGCTGTCCAGGGCAATCACCATCACGCCTTTTTCCTGCGCGCGCTTGATGGCCGGGATGATGGCCTTGGCATCGCTGGGCGTGATCAGGATGGTCTTGGCGCCGGCGGCCATCATGTTTTCCATGGCGGTGATCTGGCCGGCGTTGTCGCCGTCGGTCTTGCCGGCGCCGGTGATGACCCTGGCGCCGAGTTTTTTACCCTCGGCCTCGGCGCCTTCCTTCATCTTGACGAAGAAAGGGTTGCTATCGGTCTTAGTGATCAGGCCGATCACCGGCTCGGCCGCGAACGCGCCGCAGGCGGCAAAGGCCAGGCCGGCCAGGGCCAGGGGTGCGGTGAACTTTTTCATGCTGTCTCCTCGGGTAAGAAAAGGGTGGAGGTTTGAAGCACGAGTCTTCAGGCCTCCAGGGGTTTTACGCTTTACGTTGAGGCGTGCAGGAACTATAGTGGCGACGGACTAACTAAATCAAGTTGCTTTAATTATGGAAAACCCTGAGACAAGACTCGAAATTGCAACCGCTGGTGAAGCGCTGATCGACCTGATCGGGCGGCCCGACGGCCTGTTCGACCCCTGCCTGGGGGGCTCGGTGTTCAACTTCACCCGCGCCATGGCCAGGCAGGGTATCGGCACGCTGTACCTCAATCCGCTGTCGGCCGACCGCTTCGGCCGACAGCTGGCGCAGATGCTGGTAGCCGACGGCGTGACGCTGGCCCGGCCCGAGCCGGTGCAGCAGACCACTTCGCTGGCAGTGGTGGCGCTGAGCGAATCGGGCCAGCCGGACTACGCCTTCTACCGCCAGGGCGTGGCCGACCGCGCCGTCACGGCTGCGGAACTGCTCTACGCCTGCGAGGCGGCGCCGACGCTGCGGATGGTCTGCAGCGGCTGCCTGGCGCTGGCGCCCGACGATGCGGCGATCTACCTGCCGTGGCTCGCCGCCTGCCGCAACGCCGGCAAGACCGTCGTGGTCGATGCCAACCTGCGCCCGTCGGTCATGCCCGACATGCCCGCCTACCGCCGCAATGTGCTGGCCGCGCTGGCGCTGGCCGATGTGGTCAAGGCCAGCGACGAAGACCTGGGCCACCTCGATATTCCAGGCGCCACGGCGCTCGACAAGGCTAAAAAACTGCTGTCGGACACGGGTGCGCAGCTGATGGCCCTGACCCTGGGCGCGGACGGCGCCTGCCTGCTCACCCGCAGCGGCCAGCTCTGGCATGCACGCGAACTGGTGCCGGTCGAGGTGGTGGATACCGTCGGGGCGGGTGACTGCTTCCTGGCCGGCCTGCTCACGGCGCTGCTGCAGGAACAGGCGCAAAACCCGGCGCTGCGGCTGGAGCAGCCGGATGACGCGGCAGCCCGCCGCATCCTGTTGCATGCACTGGCCAGCGCCAGCCTGTGCGTGATGCGCCGGGGCTGCGTGCCGCCCAGCGGTGCCGAGGTGCTGGCCCGGATGCGGCAGTTTCCCGCGCTGGTGACCGGCTAGAGCCGATCCACCCTGGTTTTCCAGCATGGCAGCCGAGGCGCGGCGGCTTTTGCTATTGAATCAATAGCTGCTTGCGCATGCTGCACCTGCGCCAGCGGCCTGTTTGACCTGATTAGCTGCCTGCCTCAGACACAAAAACCGTTATTCCCGCGAAGGCGGAAATCCAGTGCCACATGCCCAACGCCGGCTGGATGCCCGCCTTCGCGGGAACAACGCGGGATGCACGTCTGAGCCAGGTAGCCAATCAGGCAGTTCGATGCTTGAAGGCATTGACCGGCCGAAGCCAGCGCGCTTCAGGCCGCCGGTTTTTTCAGGACACGATGTAAGCGGCGGCGCCAGTGGAAAACAGCGTGCCGTCGGCGCCCAGGAACTCCATGCGGGTGCTCGCCACGCGGGAGCCGAGCCGCAGCACTTCGGCGCGCAGCTCGAAATGCTCGCTGATGCCGGGGCGCAAATAATCGACTCGCAGGTCAATCGTGCCGAGCCTGTGAAAGCGCTGCAGCCGCTGCGCCGGGGTTTCGTCCATGTGGCGCGCGCCAATGGCGGCCATCACCGCCAGCCCGCCCATTGCATCCAGGCCAGCGCTGATGACGCCGCCATGCAGGCGGTTGTAGGCCGGATGGCCGACGAGTTCGTGGCGCATGTCGATGCGGGCGACGACCCGGTCGGCCTTGAGCGAGACGATCTTCAGGCCGAGCAGCTGGTTGAAGACGATTTTTTCTTCAAAGATGGCCTTGAGTCCGGCAACAAACTCTTCTTCAAATTCGGCGGGCGGCGCGGGCGGGGTCAGGTGTTTGATCATGGCCAGCATTGTCGGGCAGCCCGGCCCTGCAGGTGCCGCAGTTAGGCAGGTGAAAAAAGGGCACCCGAAGGTGCCGCTCTGCTCGCTGCCGGGGCCATGGCGGCCCTGCCAGCGAAAGATCAACGGGCTGCCCGCACCCCGCGACCCGTTCTTAGCTCGCCGAGGTCATGGAGGTGAGGTTGGACTCGACCATTTGCGCGGCCTGCTTGGCCGATTTCTGGGCCGTTTCAACGGCATTGGTGCCGGCCGCCATGGCGGACTTGATGACCGCCACGGCGGCTTCGGAGCCGGCGGGGGCATTCTTCAGCGACGACTCCAGCAGGGCGGTCACGGTTTTTTGCGATTCGGCGGTGGTGGATTCCAGCACCTTGGAGAAATCGGCGTTGCTGCCCGACACGATGTCGTAGAGGTGGCGGCTGTAGGAAGCGGCTTTTTCGGCCATCGGCTTGAGCATCTCGGTCTGCAGGGCGATCAGCGCCTGGGCATCCTTGGCGCCGGCCAGGGCCTGCAGGTTGCCGAAGGATTCGGTCATCAGGGCCTTGGAAGCGGCCATGTTCAGCTCGATCAGCTTTTCAAAGCTGGCAAAGGCTTTTTCCGACAGGCCGGCGAAGGCTTCCAGGTTGGTTTTTTGAGTAGCGATCAGTTCGTCGTTCTTGAAGTTCATGGTGGCTTCCTGGTTGAGTTTTAAAAATGTTGCAGTGCAGCAATTAAACCATCGTCAGCTTTTCATTGCAAGCATGCAGCCGTCCGGATTTGTAATTAGGGCAAACCCTCAAAATTTTTGCGATAAAAATTACAAGCTGCTAGCGTTCTGCCAGGACTCTTCAGCTGCAAAAAACCCCATCAGGCCGATGCCGAAGGCTGCGAAAAATCAACAGTCCGGTATCAACCGTGCGTCCGGCAAGGCGCTTTGGCGTGGAAAATCGCCCATCCTCAACCTGCAAACGTAGATGAAGAATTTTGCGGCGAATCCTCATCGGTGATGATCCCTGGATGAGACATCGTTATCCGGACGGCCTCCGGCGCCTCTCCGCCTACCCTGGCCTGTTTCTGACGAAGATGCGCGCGTCAGGGGGCGGGCGGCAATGCCCGAGCGGCCGGGGCTGGCGCTTGAACGCACTGAAATGGCCGGGCATGCCCGGCCCGCAAGCGAGGCGGAGCGGCGATGCTGGCTGATTTCCTGGGCCGCTGGGGCCTGACGGTGCACGGCCTGGTGACCCTGGCGGGCCTGGCGGTCTATGCCGTCGCCTCCCACACCCGGCGCCAGCGCCGGCACCCGTCAGCCGCCATCGCCTGGATCATCTCGCTGGCGCTGATGCCCTACCTGGCCCTGCCGCTCTACCTGCTGTTCGGCAGCCGCAAGGTGGCGCGCAATCCGCCGGCGCAGAGCGCGCCGGCGCTGCCCTTGGACCAGCCCCATGCCAGCGCGCCGGCGCAACGCTTTCAGCAGCTGGCATCGTCCCTGGGCTTGGGGCATGCAGTGCCCTACCGGCAGCTGGCGGTTCACCAGGATGGGCATGAAGCCCTCGCGGCGCTTCGCGGCGTGCTGCTGGGCGCCGGCTCGACGCTTGATGTCTGCACTTTCCTGATGGGGCGCGACAGCCTGGGCGCGGAAGTCAGCGAACTGCTGATCCGGCAGGCGCGCCAGGGCGTGCGGGTGCGCCTGCTGGTTGACGGCATTGGCGTGTACCTGGGCGGGCGGCCCGACCTGAAGCCGTTGCGGGCCGCCGGCGTGAAGGTGGCGCTGTTCGTCTCGCCTTTTCGCTCGCCCCTGCCCGGCCGCACCAACCTGCGCAACCACCGCAAGATGGTGATTGCCGATGGCCTGCGCCTGTGGTCGGGCGGGCGCAACCTGGCGGCCGAGTATTTCACCGGAGACGCAGCAGCGCAGCCGCTTGAGCCACCCTGGATTGACCTGAGTTTTGACCTGGGCGGCGAGCTGGCCGGGCTGGCCCAGCAGCGGTTCGACCAGGACTGGGCTTTTGCCACGCAAGGCAGCCGGGCCATTGCGCCGCCGCGGGCCTGCGCGCCTCCGGCCACTGAAACCGCCAGGGCGCAGCTGATTGCCAGCGGCCCGGACCAGGCCGAGGACACGCTGTATTCGCTGCTGGTGTCCAGCTGCTTCACCGCGCGCAGCCGCATTTTGCTGGTCACGCCTTATTTCGTACCCGATGCCACCTTGCTGATGGCGCTGACGCTGGCCGCCCGGCGCGGCGTCGTGGTGGACCTGGTGCTGCCGCGCCGGTCGAACCACCGGCTGGCCGACATGGCGCGCCGGGCCGCCTTGCGCGACATGGCGACGGCCGGCGCGCGGGTCTGGCTGAGCGCGGAGATGATCCATGCCAAGGCCACCGTGATCGATGGTGAGCTGGCGCTGGCCGGATCGGCCAACCTCGACGAGCGCAGCCTGTTCCTGAACTACGAGCTGATGGTGGCCTTTTTCGAGCCGGCCGACGTCGAGCGCTTCGCCCGCTGGATCGAGCGGCAGCGTGCCGGCGCCAGCCGCTACCGGGCGCAGCCGCCCGGCCTGATGCGGGAATTGTCCGAAGGCCAGATGCGCTGGCTGGCATTCCAGATTTGAGCCTTGCCCCTGCCGCCTGGCTGACCAGGACCGGACAGGCCAGCCCATCCGGCAGACGAAATTTTTGCAATCGTTACACCAAGAAGATTCATCCTGCCGGGCGCGTTGCTGCCTATAGTCTGGCGACGGTTGGGCGCATGAGGCCCGTCGGGAGGAGCCCCAGGAATCCCAGGAACCCTGGCCGCTCCAGAAACAGCCATCAACAATCCGGGAGACAAGCCATGACTTGGCAGCAAATCTACGACCCCTTCGGCAACATGTTCATCTCCACCCTGCTCGCCGCCATTCCGGTGGTGGTGATGCTGGTGTGCCTGGGCTTCCTGCATATCAAGGCGCACATCGCCGCCGCGCTGGGCCTGCTGGCGGCGGTGCTGGTGGCGGTGTTCGCCTACGGCATGCCGATGGACATGGCCGGCCGCGCCGCTGTCTATGGCGGCTTCACCGGCTTGCTGCCGATCGGCTGGATCGTGCTGAACATCATCTTCCTGCAGCAGCTGGCCGAGCAGAACGGCAGCTTCAAGATCCTGCAGGATTCGCTCTCGGGCATCACCGCCGACCGGCGGCTGCAGTTGCTGCTGATCGCCTTTTGCTTTGGCGCCTTCTTTGAAGGCGCGGCCGGTTTCGGCACGCCGGTGGCGGTGACCGCCGGCATTTTGATCGGGCTGGGCTTCTCGCCGCTGGCGGCGTCCGGCCTGTCGCTGATCGCCAACACCGCGCCGGTCGCCTTCGGCGCGCTCGGCACGCCGGTCATCACCCTGGCGCGGGTGCATGGCTACGACCTGATGGAGGTCAGCGCCATGATCGGCCGCCAGCTGCCGTTCTTCTCGCTGATAGTGCCGTTCTGGCTGATCTGGGCCTTTGCCGGGCGCAAGGCGATGCTGGAAATCTGGCCGGCTATTTTGGTCACCGGCCTGTCATTCGCCATTCCGCAGTACCTGGTGAGCAACTTCATCGGCCCGGAACTGGTGGACATCATTGCCGCGCTGGTGTCGATGGTCTGCCTGGTGCTGTTTTTGCGCGTCTGGCAGCCTAAAAATATCTGGACCTCGCCGGCGCTCAAGGGCCACGATGTCAGCGCCCATGAAGCCAAGCCGCCGGCGCCGCTGGTCGCGCACGACCGCGCCGCGCTGGTGCGCGCCTGGACGCCCTGGGTGATTTTGTCGGTGTTCGTCTTCATCTGGGGCCTGCCGCCGGTCAAGGCCTGGCTCAACAGCCTGTACGCGCCCTCGTTCCCGATGGCCGGCCTGCACAACCTGGTGGAAAAAGTGCCGCCCGTCGTGCCCGTTCCCACCAGGGAAGGCGCGGTCTATGTGCTCAACATCCTATCGGCCACCGGCACCGGCATCCTGCTGTCGGCCATCCTGAGCGCGCTGATCATGAAATACAACCCGGTCGAGATCGTCAAGACGTTTTTCCGCACGCTGTGGCTGGTGCGCTTTTCGCTGCTGACCATCGTGCTGATGCTGGCGCTGGGCACGCTGACCCGCTACTCGGGCACCGACACCACGCTGGGCCTGGCGTTTGCCAACAGCGGCGTGTTCTACCCCTTCTTCGGCACGCTGATGGGCTGGATCGGCGTGGCCATGACCGGCTCGGACACGGCGTCCAACGTGCTCTTCGGCGGCATGCAGAAGGTGGCGGCCGAGCAGCTCGGCCTGTCGCCCAACCTGATGGGCGCTGCTAACAGCTCGGGCGGCGTGATGGGCAAGATGATCGATGCGCAGTCCATCGTCGTCGCCTCGACCGCCACCAAGTGGTTCAACCACGAGGGCGACATCCTGCGCTATGTGTTCTTCCACTCCATCGTGCTGGCCTGCCTGGTCGGCGGCCTGGTGACGCTGCAGGCCTATGTCTGGCCGTTCACCCTGATGGTGGTGCATTGAGCCGCAACCCCCAGAAGCAGGCCTGAACGGCGCGGCAGCCGCGCCGCGATGAATTGAAAATGCCGCCGTCAAGACCCGACGGCGGCATTTTTCCTTGATCCGATTTCTAATCGGGCGGCCTTCAAAAACCAGCCGCCGCCAAAGGCAAATCATCCTTGTTTCATCTCTTTCATCCATTTTGCCCATGACCGCCTGCCCGAACCGCCGCGCCTTCCTGGCTGCCACGCCAGTCCTGCTCTTTTCTTCGGGCTGCGCCTCCTGGGCAGCCCAAAACCAGAGCGTTTCGCACGCCACGGCGCAGCTGGAGCAGCTTGAAAAAACGCTGGCCGGCCGGCTCGGCCTGTTTGCCCTGGACACGGCCAGCGGCCGGGAACTGGGCTACCGCGCGGAGGAGCGCTTTCCGCTGTGCAGCACCTTCAAAGTGCTGGCCGCCGCCGGCGTGCTGGCCAAAAGCGCGCAGTCGCCCGGCCTGCTGCAGCGGCGCATCGCCTACCAGCCCGGCGACCTGGTGAGCTACTCGCCCATCACCTCCAGGCATGTGGGCCAGGGCATGACGGTGGCCGAACTCTGCGCGGCGGGCTTGCAGTACAGCGACAACACCGCGGGCAACCTGATGATCGGCATGCTGGGCGGCCCCGAGGGCGTTTCGGCCTACGCCCGGTCGATGGGCGACACGGCGTTTCGCCTGGACCGCTGGGAAACCGCCCTCAACAGCGCCCTGCCAGGTGACCCGCGCGACACCACGACACCCGTGGCCATGGGCCGCAGCCTGCACCGGCTGGTGCTGGGCAACGCCTTGCCGGCACCCGAGCGCGAGCAGCTGCGCCAGTGGCTGCTGGGCAACACGACGGGCAGCGCCCGCATCAAGGCCGGCATTCCGGCGGACTGGCGCATCGGCGACAAGACCGGCGGCGGCGACTACGGCACCGCCAACGACATCGCGGTGCTGTGGCCGCCGGGGCGCGCGCCGGTGGTGGTGGCGATCTACACGACGCAGCGCAGCCAGGAGGTGGCGGCGCGAAATGATGTGCTGGCGTCAGCCGCCCGGACAGTGGTCGGGTGGCTTGGCAACGCCTAGGAAGGTTTGGAAAAGCCTGCAAGCCAGAGCGAAAGCAGCCTGGCCTGCAATCACGACATTCAAGATGGCCGGTAGCTTTCCGCTCCTGAATTCATAGCTGCTGGCGCATACTAAACCTGCGCAAGAGGTTTGTTTGATGCTTAAAAGATATCTGTTGGTTAAAACGAGAGCGTTCTAGCCGCGCTATGGCGCATTCCTGCGCGCTGAATTTCGCAATCAATCTCACATCACTATCATTTAAATAGCTGCTTGCGCAAGCTCTACCTGCGCAAGAGGCAGTTTTTGCTTAAATCTTGCGGACTTGACGCGCATCGCCAGCCACGCCTGTGCCTTTGCGTGGCTGGCGCTTTTCAAATGGCCTTTCAAACCTTCGAGAAGTCAGGCCGGCGCTTTTGCATGAAGGCGGTGAAGGCTTCGCGGGCGGCCGGCTCCTGCAGCATCCGGCCAAAGCTCGCGCCCTCTTCGGCCATGCGCTCGGCGACCATGCCGGCGTTGCCTTTTTTCATCAGGCGCTTGGTTTCCATCAGCGCGCTCAGCGGCTTGGCGGCCAGCTTCAGGGCCTGGCGCTGGGCCAGCGCATTGGCCTCGGCCGGGGGCACGATGCGGTTGATCAGGCCCATCTCCAGCGCCGTCTCGGCCATGAAGGGCTCGCCCAGCAGCAGCGCCTCGGCGGCGCGCGGGTAGCCCATCAGCTGCGGCACCAGAAAGCTCGACGCGGCCTCGGGGCACAAACCCAGGTTGACGAAGGGCAGGGAAAACGCCGCGTTGTCGCCGGTATCGACCAGGTCGCAGTGCAGCAGCATCGTGGTGCCGATGCCGACCGCCGGGCCGCAGACGGCGGCGACGAGGGGCTTGGGAAAGCTGCTGATGCCGCGCAGGAAGCGAAACACCGGCGACTCGGGGGTGGCCGGCGGGTTGTTCAGGAAGTCGCCGATGTCGTTGCCGGCCGAAAAAATCGTCTCATGGCCCTGGATCACCACGGCGCGCACCGCCGTGTCGTGGTTGGCCGACTCCAGCGCATCGGCCATGGCGCCGTACATGGCGGCGGTGATGGAGTTCTTGCGCTCCAGCCGGTTGAGCGTGAGGGTCATCACGCCGGCATCGACATGGGTCAGGATTTCAGGAAGGGTGGAAGTGCTCATGGGAATCTTTTTTCAGTGCGGAGTGCGGGTTGATAAAGCCAAAGTGTAGGAGAGCCGGCGCTGTGGGCCGCAGCGGCCGGGCGCGGGCGGCGTCCTATTCCTTGTAGTAAACGATCTGGTGGCTGGTGGCCAGCAAGGCGCCGGCTTCATTCCACACCTGGGCCGTCTGGTCGAAAAAGCCATTGCAAAACGCGTGGGCCTTCGCCTGGCCCAGCAGGTAGCCCGCTCCGGTCCGGGCCAGTTGCTCGCTGTCGGCATGGAAATAGGTCGTGATCGACACGGTGCCCGCCGGCACATGGGTGGCGCGGCGCAGCCAGACGCGTGGATAGAACACATCGGCCATCGCGGCCAGCGCGGGAAAATCGAGCGGGCGCGGCGGCTCGTCGCGCATCCAGAGCCGGGTCAGGCTGCCTGTGCCGCTGCCGTCCCAGACCTCGGGCACCATGCCTTCGACCAGCCGCATCTCATAGCGCTTGAGCCATTGCAGCCCCGAGGCGAACACGCGCGGCACCACCTCGCCGGGCGCGGGTGTGGCCGGCATGGGCGTGTCATTGGCGCTCCAGGTCGGGCGCCGCACCGCCGTCACGGCCGTGGCGGTCATGAGCACCGCGTCCGCGCCTTGCGCATCGGGCTGCGAGAGCAGCAGCGTCCAGTGCTGGGTCGAGCGGTTGGTGCGCACCGGCGTGGCCTGCACGGTGAAAGGGCCGGGGCCCAGCGCGGCGGCATAGTTGACGGTCAGGGCAATCGGCTCGCCGAGCCGGCCGGGGTGCTGCATCACCGCCTGCACCGCCGTGGCGGCGGTCATGCCGCCGAACGGGCCGACCATG
>JAQGNK010000154.1 GCA_028291905.1 Polaromonas sp. | reverse complement strand
GAGGCCGCCCTGGCCGTGGCGCGCCAGCAGGTCGAGAACGGCGCCCAGATCATCGACATCAACATGGACGAGGCCATGCTCGACAGCCAGGCGGCCATGGTGCGTTTCCTGAACCTGATCGCCGGCGAGCCCGACATTGCCCGCGTGCCGATCATGATCGACAGCTCCAAGTGGAGCGTGATCGAGGCCGGCCTGCGCTGCATTCAGGGCAAGGGCATCGTGAACTCGATTTCGATGAAGGAAGGCGTGGATGCCTTCAAGCACCAGGCCAGGCTGCTCAAGCGCTACGGCGCGGCGGCGGTTGTTATGGCCTTCGATGAAAAAGGCCAGGCTGACACTTACGAGCGAAAAATCAGCATCTGCGAGCGCGCCTACCGGGTGCTGGTCGATGAGATCGGTTTTCCGCCCGAGGACATCATCTTCGACCCCAATATTTTCGCGATTGCCACCGGCATCGACGAGCACAACAACTACGCGGTCGATTTCATCGAGGCCACGCGCTGGATCAAGCAGAATCTGCCGGGCGCCAAGGTGTCGGGCGGCGTGTCCAACGTGTCCTTCAGCTTTCGCGGCAACGACCCGGTGCGCGAAGCGATTCACACTGTCTTTTTGTACCACGCGATCCAGGCAGGCATGGACATGGGCATCGTCAACGCCGGCATGATGGGCGTGTACGACGAGCTGGAGCCGCTGCTGCGCGAGCGCGTCGAGGACGTGGTGCTGAACCGCACGCCCATCTACAAGCCCGGCGAGGCCGAACTCACCCCCGGCGAGCGCTTGATCGAGGTCGCCGAAACCGCCAAGAGCGGCGCCCGCGACGACAGCAAGAAATACGAATGGCGCGCGCTGCCGATACGCGCCCGCCTGTCGCACGCGCTGGTGCACGGCAACAACGAGTTCATCACCGAAGACACCGAGGAGATGTACCAGGCGATTGTTGCCGCACCAGGCGGGCGGCCGCTGCATGTCATCGAAGGCCCGCTGATGGACGGCATGAATGTCGTCGGCGACCTGTTCGGCCAGGGCAAGATGTTTTTGCCGCAGGTGGTCAAGAGCGCTAGAGTGATGAAGCAGGCCGTCGCGCACCTGCTGCCCTACATCGAGGCCGAGAAGCTGCTGCTGGAGGCCGCCGGCGGCGATGTGAAGACCAAGGGCAAGATCATCATCGCCACTGTCAAGGGCGACGTGCACGACATCGGCAAGAACATCGTCACCGTGGTCCTGCAGTGCAACAACTTCGATGTGGTCAATATGGGGGTGATGGTGCCCTGCCACGAAATCCTGGCGCTGGCCAAGGCTTCAGGAGCAGACATCGTCGGCCTGTCGGGCCTGATCACGCCGAGCCTGGAGGAGATGCAGTACGTCGCCAGCGAGATGCAGAAGGACGACCATTTCCGGCTCAACAAGATTCCGCTGCTGATCGGCGGCGCGACCACCAGCCGGGTCCACACGGCGGTGAAGATTTCGCCGCACTACGAAGGCCCGGTTGTCTATGTGCCCGACGCCTCGCGCAGCGTGAGCGTGGCGCAGAGCCTGCTGTCCGAGCAGGCGGCCAAGTACATCGACGAGCTGAACGCCGACTACGACAAGGTGCGCACCCAGCATGCCAACAAGAAGCAGACGCCGATGTGGCCACTGGCCAAAGCGCGGGCCAATGCCACGCCCATCGACTGGGCGAACTACACACCGCCCGTGCCGAAGTTCATCGGCCGGCGCGTGTTCAAGAACTTCGACCTGGCCGAGCTGGCGCAGTTCATCGACTGGGGGCCGTTTTTCCAGACCTGGGACCTGGCCGGGCCGTTCCCGTCGATTTTGAAGGACGAGGTGGTCGGCACGGAAGCGGTGCGCGTCTATGCTGACGCCCAGCGCATGCTGAAAAGGCTGATCGAGGGCCGCTGGCTGACGGCCAACGGCGTGATCGCCCTGCTGCCGGCCAACAGCGTCGGCGACGACATCGAGCTCTACACCGACGAAACCCGCTCCGAGGTGGCGATGACCTGGCACGGCCTGCGCCAGCAGACCGAGAAAACAGCGGTCGATGGCGTGATGCGCCCCAGCCGCTGCCTCGCCGATTTTGTCGCGCCCAAGCTGCTCGCTCCTGAATTGATAGCTGCCCGCGCAGACATTGCCTGCGCTGCAGGCCAAAAAGGCTTGAAAAATGCAAGGATTGCCGACTACATCGGTGTTTTCGCCGTCACCGCCGGGCTGGGCGCCGAGAAGAAGGAAAAGTATTTCCTGGACGACCATGACGACTATTCGTCCATCATGTTCAAGTCGCTGGCCGACCGGCTGGCCGAGGCCTTCGCCGAATGCCTGCACCAGCGGGTGCGGCAGGACCTGTGGGGCTACGCGCCGGCCGAGTCGCTCGACAAGGACGCGCTGATCGCCGAGAAATACCAGGGCATCCGGCCCGCACCCGGCTACCCGGCCTGCCCCGACCACAGTGTCAAAAAGGAAATGTTCGAGCTGCTCCGCGCCGAAGAGATCGGCATGGCGCTGACGGAAAGCCTGGCGATGACGCCGGCGGCCAGCGTCAGCGGCTTTTACCTGAGCCATCCGGACAGCACCTACTTCAGCGTCGGCAAGATCGGCGACGACCAGCTGCAGGACCTGGCCCAGCGGCGCGGCGCGAAGGCCAGCGACCTGGCGCGGCTGCTGGCGCCGAATCTGTAGCGGATCGGGGCATTCTCGGGGGCAGCTTCGGGTCGGCTTTGCTGGCCAAGCTGCTTACCAGCCGTTACCTTGGCGGCGATGAATTTACAAAAAAACATGCGCAACAGGCTGGCCGCGTATAACTTTGTCACCTGCCGGGCGTTAAGGAAGACCAGGCGATGGTCCTGCCATTGTTTCGCATGCCCTGGATCAATCGGGCTTTGTACGACGCCCAGGCCTGTTTTCCACAAAAAAGGTAACCAACCATGACCGCTCCAGTCGACATCCTCCAGCCGGGCCAGCAGCCTGCGGCCTCCAGCAACACCAAGCCCCTGTGGATAGCGGTCGGCATTCTGGGCGCCACCGTGCTGGCCATGGGCGGCACCCTGCTCTACAAGCAAAGCGCGCCACCGCCGCCCGCCACGGTGGCGGCGCTGGCCCCGGCCCCGGCCACGGCGGCTCTGCCGCAGTACCCGACGGCGCGCCAGCCGGCGGTAGCGGCCTCAAGCAACCTGGCCGACGACCTGGTTGAAAAACCGGCGGCCGTGGCCAAGCCCGAGCCCGAGCCCTCACCCGCTAAGGCGCCCGCCCCGCTCAAGCATGTCAGCAAGCCGGCGCCTGCGCCAAGCCCCGCACCGCACTATTCCGGCGCCGCGCCCGGCTATTCGGCCCCGACCTATTCAGCCCCGGCGCAGGTGGCGGCCGCGCCGGTGTGCGCCGTGTGCGGCTCGGTCGAGTCGGTCACGCCCATCGAGCGCTCGGCCAAGCCGGCCGGCGTCAGCGTCGGCACCGTGGCCGGCGGCGTGCTGGGCGCGGTGCTGGGCAACCAGATCGGCCATGGCAACGGACGGGCGGCGGCCACGGTGCTGGGCGCGGTCGGCGGCGGCTTTGCCGGCAATGCGATTGAAGGCAAGATGCGCCGCGAAACCGTCTATCAGGTCAACGTGCGGATGCAGAACGGCTCGCACCGCACATTTGAAGCCGCCCATGCACCAGCGGTCGGCAGTCGCGTGCGGGTAGAAGGCTCGACGCTGCGCGCTGACTAGTACTGCCCTGGTTTCAGCATGAAAATGCTGGCTAAATAAATGCCCGGACACTAAAACCGTCATTCCCGCGAAGGCGGGAATCCGGTGCCCCATGCCCAGCGCCGTCTGGATTCCCCCCTTCGCGGGAATGACACGGGAACAAGCGTCTGAGGCAAGCATCGAATCAGATGAAAAATGGCTGCAGCGCACGCGGCGCCTTCGCAAGCAGCTATCAATTAAGCAGCACAATCCGGTCTGATGCCGCGCTAGTTCAACAACTTGCCCAGTCGCCCGAGGGCTGGCAGCGCTGCTGCCTGGCGCCAGCTCCTCCGCTGCCCATGCACTGCAGCAGGCAACCCGATACCGGCAAGCTCATGCCTGAGCGCGTCAACCAGCTGTGACAAGCCTGGCTCCTGGAGCATGAATAAATGCGTCGAAGCCATGTCCAGCACCCGGATGCTTCCCTGGACGTGCGCTTGCCAGCCCAGGCTTTTGCCGGCGTGCAGGCAGGCCATGCCCGCCTCCTGGGTGGCCCTGAACATGACCAGGGCGTCGGGATAAGGCTCGGGCCGGTAACGCTTCTGGGCTGCCAGGAAATTGCGAAACAGGTGGTATTCGATGTATTCCAGCTTCAAGGATTCATCGCTGCCAAACTTTTCAGACAGCTGCGCGTAGCTGGCGTCGAGCAGTTCGCCCTCGTGCCGGCGCCTGGCGCGTGACATGATGAAGCCCGGCGACCAGTGCCGCATCAGCCACAGCTTCCTCAAGAACGAAGGCCGGCGCTCCACCGCCGTCGGCGACAGGGTATCGACCATGCCGAGCCATGAAACCTGCTGGCCGGCCCGCCGCAGCTGCTGCGCCATCTCGAACGCAATCACGCCGCCAGCGCAGTAGCCCAGCAGCTGATACGGCCCCTCGGGACTGACCGAACGGATGGCCTGGACGTACTGCTCCGCCATCGCCTCGATGCTCTCCAGGGGTGGCAGGCGGCCGTCAACGCCCTGTGCCTGCAGGCCGTAAAAAGGCTGCTCCGGCCCCAGGCGCAGGGCAACAGGCTTGAAATTAAGCACATTCCCGCCCGCGCCGTGGACGCAGAACAAGGGCGTCTGGCCCGGCAGCCCAGGACAGATGCACACCAGGGGCGACCATTGCCGCAGTTCGGGCAAGGCCGCACCGGCTGTGGCTGTGTTGGCGGCGCTGCCGCAGCTTGCGGCCACGATGGCTGAAAAGCCCGCCAGGCTGGAGGCCTGAAAAAGCGTTGCCAGCGGCAGATCGACGGCGAACTGCTTTTGAAGCTGCGTGAACAGGCGAACCGCCGTGAGCGAATGGCCGCCGAGCTCGAAAAAGTCGTCCTGCCGGCCGATCTGCGCTATGCCCAGAAGATCGCGCCACAGCCGGGCCATTTCCACCTCGACAGGCGTCAGGACTTCCTGCGCGGGCTGGCCTGCCGCGGGCAGCGCAGCGCCGGGATGGGTGCGCGCCGGCCTGCCGGCCTCCTGGCGCTCTGCGCCGGCGGCGCACGGCTCGCAGCTGGCCAGGTGCGCGGCCAGCGCCTGAACCGTCGGGAAACGGATCAGCTCGGGCAAGGGCACTTTGAGCCCGCAGGCCTGGCGCAACTGCCGCTGGACCTGCGCGGCCAGCAAAAAAGAGCCGCCCAGCGCAAAAAAGTTGTCGCTCGCCGCCGCCACCGGCTGGCCGAGCACCTGCTCCCAAATGGCGGCAACCTGCTGTTCAGCCTGGGTTTGCGGGCGTGGGCTGGACGCCTCGGCGCCCTGCGGCCTGACGGGCAGGGCCTTGCGGTCCACCTTGCCGTTGGGCGTCATCGGCAAGGCGCGCAGCACCATCAGCGTGCGCGGCACCATGATGTCCGGCAGCAGCCCGGCCAGGTCGTCCCGCAGGCGGCCGGTGTCCAGCACGCTGCCTGCCTGCGCCGTGACATAGGCCGCCAGGCGCCAGTCGCCAGGCGCTTCCTCGCGGGCCACCACCACCGCGTCCTTGACGCCCTCCTGGTGCAGCAGCACGCTTTCGATCTCGCCCAGCTCGATGCGGTGGCCGCGAATCTTCACCTGGTGGTCGATGCGCCCGAGAAATTCAATCTCGCCGCCGGGGTGGCGCCGCACCAGGTCGCCGGTGCGGTAAAAGCGCGAGGCCGGCAGGCCGGCGCCCGTGACAAAGCGGGCGGCGGTCAGTTCCGGGCGCTGCCAGTAACCTTGAGAAACGCCGTCGCCCCCGATCAGCAGCTCGCCGGCCACCAGCGCCGGGCATTCGGCCCCGGCCGGGGTGCGCACCGACAGCTGGGTGTTGGCTATCGGCTGCCCGAGCGGGACAAAATCATCCATGCGCGCCAGGTCGCCGATGGTGGACCAGACGGTGGTTTCGGTCGGGCCGTACATATTGAAGACGGCGCCCGGCACCAAGGTCCGCAGCTCGGTGGCCAGCTTGAAGGAAAGGGCTTCGCCACCCACCATCAGCACCGCCAGGCGCGACAGCGCCTGGCGCCCGGCGGCGTCGGCCACCAGCATCGAGGCCATCGAGGGCGTGCACTGCAGGTGCGTCACCTCGCCTTGCAGCACCGCGTCGGCGATCGAGACATGCGGCAAGGCGGTGGAATGCAGCACCACGGTAAAGCCGCGCGCCAGGCTCCACCACAGCTCAAGCACCGAGATGTCGAATGAAAAACTGGTCTCGGCCAGCCAGCGGCCAGGCGGCTGGTGCGGAATGCGCGCATCCAGGCCGGCAAAGAGATTGAGCAGGTTCTGGTGCGTGATGACCACGCCCTTGGGTCGGCCGGTCGAGCCGGAGGTGTAGATCAGGTAGGCCGGGCGCGGCCCGGCGGCTGGCGCGGCGCTGGCTGCAAGGAGGGGCGCCGGGGCAGTGGCAGGATTGGGTTCGTCGGCCAGGAAGACCTTGTCCGGTGGAATCGCCAGCACGGCCGTCACGGCGCGGCTGGTGATGACCAGGGGCGCGCCCGAGTCTTCGATCATGTAGAGCAGCCGGTCATGCGGATAGTCCGGGTCCAGCGGCAGGTAGGCCGCGCCGGCCTTGAAGACGGCCAGCAGGCTGACGACCAGCGCGGGTCCGCGTTCCAGCGACACGCCGACGATGTCGCCCGGCCTGACGCCGCGCTGCCGCAGGCGCCCGGCCAGCGCCGTGGCCTGCCGTTCCAGCTCGCGGTAGGGCAGCCGGTGGCCGCGAAAGGACAGCGCCGGGCGCTCCGGCGTGCTGGCGGCCTGGGCGGCGATCAGCCCGTCGATGGACAGGCCGGCGTCATAGGCCTCTTCGGTAGCGTTGCCAGCAGCGATGAGGGCTGCCTCCGCCGGGGGCAGCAGCGTGATCTGGGCCACGCCCTCGGCGGACTGGAAAGCCCGCAGGTAGCAGGCGAAGTGGCTGGCCATGAGCTGCAGGGTTTCCCTGGAAAACACGGCTTCGTCGCCCATCAGTTCGAGCGTCTGGTCGGCCGGATCAGCCGTCAGCACCAGATCGAGCGCGACCGGCGGCGCGCTGTTGCCGCGCAGGCACAGGCCGACCTTGCCCCAGCGTTCGCCGGTGCCGGGCCGGGCACCGAGCCGGAACGGAAAATCGCGCGAACACGGGCCGGCCTGGTGGACTTGCGCCAGCCCGACCGCCGCTTGCGCCGCCGCCTGGCGCGTGCCGGCGTCAAGCAGGGTTTCCAGCGTCAGCGGAACCCAGGGCGACAGCCAGCTCTCCAGCCCCCTGGCTTGGTGCTCCAGCAGCTCATCCGAATACATCACCGACACCCTGGTCTGCCCTGTCAGGGCAGACAGCCAGGCAAAAAAAGCGGCCACGGTCACGCTGCCGCGCGCCGGCAGCCCAAGCGTCGCCCGGATCAGCCGTTGGGCACCCTGGCGCGGGCTGGCGGCTTGCTGCGGATACGGCAGCTCAACCGGCGCCAGCTTCGTGAACACCTCGCGCCAGAACAGCTCGCCTTTGCCAATGCCGGGCGCCCGATGCGCCAGCTGCTCGCGCTTGAGGGCGCCGAGCACCGGCAGCACCTGCTCTTCGCGCAGGTCGCTGTTATCAAGCATGCCGCCCCAGGAAGCCTGGCAGCCGGTGAGCAACAGGTCGCCGTCCCAGGT
>JAQGNK010000128.1 GCA_028291905.1 Polaromonas sp. | reverse complement strand
TGGGTGGCTTTTTGCAGGGCATGGATCAGCGGCTGGCCGGGGCGCACGGTAAAGCCGCGCTCCTCGTCGTAGACCCAGCAGTCCTCGGGCCGGTCCGCCTCGGCGGTGTAGAACGCCAGCGCCGTCTTGCGCGCCGCCAGCACGGTGTTGCGGCGCATCCGCACGCTGGCGGCCAGCTCGGCATGGCTGGGAAACACAAAGGCCAGCGGGCCGGCCAGCATTGCCAGCACGATCTCCTGCTCCAGGCCAGCCGTGCGGCCTTCGGTGCCTGACTGCAGCTGCGCTGCCAGGCCTAGTGTGTCGAAGCCGGGCGCCCAGCTTTGGGCCAGCTCGGCATGCAGCTGAAAGCGGATCTCCGCGTCCCCCAGGGGCGACGCCGTTTCCTTCGTCATTTCGACAAAATGCCGCAGTTCAAGCTGCTCGAGCTGCTCCAGGAACTTGTGCGTGTTGGCCTGCAGCGCCGCAGCCGTTGGACTTTGCAGCAGAATGCCGCCGGCGCGCGGGTTGGGGGGATGGGCGGCAGTCATGTGCCGCAAAGTATGTGGGCTTGCCGCCCAGCGGGCAACCCTGCTGAGCCAGCGCTGCCTCAACGCGCCGGAAAAATCACCAAAGCGTGGGGAAAAAACGGCTCATCCATTCAGGCGAAGGTGATCCAGCTGGCATGCTCCGGCGCATCGAGGTGCGGCAGTGTGTTGAAGGTCACCAGCCGGTGGCGCTTGCGGGTGAAGGCAAACTCGGTGACCGACGCATTGCGGATGCCCAGGTTCAGCTCGATCGTCGTTTCCGGGCTGGTGCCCAGCACCTGGCCGACGGCGGTCGAGATCGGTCCGCCGCTGGACACCAGCAGCACATTGCCTTGGCAGTGGGTGCGGATATGCTCCAGCGCCCCGGTCACCCCGGCGACGAACTCGTTGTAGCTCGGCATGCCCCGTGGGCTGACCACGCCGGCCATCCACTGCGTCAGCCCGTCCTTGAGCAGGCGGAAGTGGTGCTTGTACAGCTCGGGCGTATCGGGCTTGACCAGGGGATGCGGATGGATCGTGGCAATCACGGCGGCACTGTCGTATTCGTTCAGGCCCGGCCACAAGAGATGGACCCCCGCGCTTGTCGTATCGGGTTCAATCTGTGCCTGTGGAGCCTCTGAACTGCCTTGACCCGGTCCCGCACCGATGCTGGTTTCAAACGACACGCCCATGCCCTCGCAGATGCCTGCAAAGGTCTGCAGCTGGCGGTTCAGCGTGCCGGTCAGCGCGGCCTCGAACCGCACCCCCTTGTAGTTGAAATACTCGCCCAGCCGCCGGCTCTGCCGGTGGCCCAGCGGGCTGAGCACGTCGTAATCGTCGGCGCCAAATGAAGCCTGGCCGTGGCGTACCAAATAGAGTGTTCCCATTTGCAAATTGTGGCTACAGGGCTGCGGATTGCCAGTCACGCGGGGGACCGAGCCGACCGCAGCCAGCGAGCCGGTTCAGTCCCCCGCCAGCACGCCGGCCAGCGTGCCGGTGTCCACATTGCCGCCGCACAGCGTGGTGCCGACCACCTGGCCCTTGAGGCTGGCGCGCTCCTGCATGGCGGCGGCAAAGCTGGCGGCGCCCGCGCCCTCGGCGATGTTGTGGGTGTCGGCATACAGGTCGCGCATGGCCTGGGCGACTTCGTGGTCGGTGACCTGCACGATGCGCTCCAGGTGCGGCAGCAAGATGGCGAGCGCCGCTTCGTCGGCGATCCGGCAGGCCATGCCGTCGGCCAGCTGCGTGGTGACCGGCGCCTCGACCACGCGGCCGGCCGCCATCGAGTCGGCATAGGTGGTGGCATGCGCGCTGACGACGCCGACGATGCGCAGGCTGCGCCCCAGCGCCCGCTTGGCCGCCACCGCCGCGCAGGCGCCCGAGCCCTGGCCAATCGGCACATAGACCACATCGAGCTGCGGCACCGCCAGCATGAACTCCCACCAATAGGTCGCCACGCCGCTGAGCAGGTCGGCATGAAAGCTGGGCACCATGTGGGCGCCGCGCTTTGCGGCCAACGCCCGGGCGAACTCGCGGCTTTCCTGGAAGTCTTCGCCGTGCTCGATCAGCGTGACCCCGAGCGCCCGCATGGCAGCGTTTTTCTCCAGCGAATTGCCCAGCGGCACGACGATGGTGCAGGCCACGCCGTGCGCCCTGGCGGCCCAGCCGATGCTCTGGCCGTGGTTGCCGCGGGTGGCGCTGACGACTTCGGCCGGCAGCTCGCCGCGCCGCGCCAGCGCCTCGAAATAGGTCAGCCCGCCGCGAATCTTGAAGGCGCCGACCGGCGTGTGGTTCTCGTGCTTGATCCAGCAGTCGGTGCCCAGCCGCTGGCTGGACAGGCCCCAGCGGTACTGCGGCGTCGCCTGGAATTCGCGGTACACCGTGCGGGCCGCGTTTTCTATCTGCTGCAGGCTGGGCAAGTGGGTGGTGGGCATTTAGATTCCTCTGGATTCAAGCGTGACAAGGCCGCGCAGCGTCTGCAGCGTGGCGACAAGATTGGGCTGGCCGGACAGCGCCTGCACGCCGGCCAGCCCGATGGCGCCGTAGGCGGCCTGCAGCGCCTCGTGCCGTGGGTGATGGGCCCGCAGCGACTGCAGCGCCAGGCCCGAGGGCGGCATGCTGGCGGTCGGATGCACCGCACCCCATTCGATCAGCGTGGGCAGCAGGCCATAGAACAGCCGCTGGCCGTCCTGGCGCACGGTGATGTTCCAGTGCAGCAGGCCGTGCGGCGTGCGGCGCCAGGCCTGCAGCACCTCGCCCCGGTCCAGCCCCAGGCCGGCCAGCGCGGC